>JBDLWC010000069.1:0-3045 GCA_039804485.1 Verrucomicrobiota bacterium | reverse complement strand
GGAGCGGGCCGGCGGGCAAGAGGCGAGTGCCGGCTCAGGCCTTGTCGAGACCGAACGCCGTGTGCACGGCGCGGATGGCCGCGTCGGCCTTGGAGGGGTCGAGGGCGACGGAGATCTTGATCTCGGAGGTCGTGATCAGCTCGCTGTTCACGCCGACGGAAGCCAGGGCCTTGAAGAGGGTGCCGGCGACGCCGGGGTGCGAGATCATGCCGACACCGACGATCGAGAGTTTCGAGATTTCGCCCGCCGAGCGGACGGAGCCGGAGCCGAGCTTCTTGAGCGTCTGGCCGACGACGGCTTCGACGCGGGAGAACTGGTCGGTGGTCACGGAGAAGGTCAGGTTGGCTTTGCCGTCCTTGCCGAGGTTCTTGATGATCATGTCCACGCTCAGGCCGGCTTCGCCGAGGTCGTCGAAGAGGGCGGAGAGCGCCTGAGGGTGGTCGGGCAGGTCGCTCACGGTCACGCGGGTCTGCAGGCGGTCGAGGGCGACGCCGGCGATGGCCGCGTCTTCAAGGGTTTTGTCGATGGCTTTCACGATGGTGCCGGGTTGGTCGTTGAAGGAGGAGCGCACCTCGAAGGGCACGTTGTATTTCTGCGCGAACTCCACGGAGCGCGACTGCATGACCTTGGAGCCGCTCGAGGCCAGCTCGAGCATCTCCTCGTAGGAGATCTCGGGCAGCTTGCTGGCGTTGAGGACGATGCGGGGGTCGGCGGTGTAGACGCCGTCGACGTCGGTGTAGATCTGGCAGAGGTCGGCCTTGATGGAGGCGGCTACGGCGATGGCGGTGAGGTCCGAGCCGCCGCGGCCGAGGGTGGTGACTTCGCCCTGGTCGGTGCAACCTTGGAAGCCGGCCACCACGACGACCTTGCCTTCGTCGAGCCGGGCCAGCAGGTCGCCGCCGGTGATGCGGGTGATGCGGGCGCGGGTGTGGACGTCGTCGGTGAAGATGCCCGCCTGGGCGCCGGTGCGCGAGACGGCGGGGACGCCGATCGCGTGCAGGGCCATGACGGTGAGGGCGATGGTCTCCTGTTCGCCTACGGCCATGAGGACGTCCATCTCGCGCTCGTCCGGGAGCTTGGAGAGGGCCTTGGCGCGGGCGATCAGGTCGTTGGTCACGCCGCTGCGGGCGGAGACCACGACGACGATGCGGTTCCCCTTGGACCACTGTTCCTTGATCTTCGCGGCGACGTTCTGGATCCGGTCGACGTTGCCGACGGAAGTGCCGCCGTATTTCTGGACGATGAGGGCCACCGGAGGATCAGGATTCGGGGGAGAAGATGCGGAGCACGACCGGCTCCTCGAGCACGGTCTTAAGCCGGCGCAATTCTGTCAAGACCGCGGACATCTTGCGCTCGCTCACCGGATAGGTCGACAGGGTCACGGTGCCGCGGCCTTGGTTGGGGTGCTCGTATTGGATGACGCGGGCGATCGAGACCTTGTGTTTCGAGAAGATGCGGTAGACGCCTTCGGAGACGCCGGCCTTGTCGAGGAGCGAGAGGCGGAGATAGAAGGGCGAGACGATCTCGTCGATCGAGGCCATGCGCAGGGCGCGGCCGGCTTTCTCGCGGGCGGCCAGGGCTTCGGGCGAGAGGGCCTGCGGGATCGCGCCGGTGAGCGCGGCGATGGCGTCCACGATGTCGCCGATGACGGCGGAAGCGGTCGCGTCGCCGCCGGCCCCGCGGCCGGTGAGCGTGGTGGCGCCGACGACGTCGCCGCGGAGGGTGATGCCGTTGTTGACGCCGGAGACGCGGGCGAGGATGTCGCGGTTGGGGACGAGCGAGGGGTAGACGCCGACGGTCATCCAGTTGGACTTGAAGTCGCGGCGGATGACCGCGAGGTGCTTGAGCGCGAAGCCGAAGCGGCGGGCGAAGTCGATGTCGGCCGGCCCGATCTTGCGGATGCCTTCGACGAGCGTCCGGGCGGCGGGAGCCCATTTGCCGTGCGCCAACCAGGCCAGGATGGAGGCCTTGTGGAAGGCGTCGATGCCGTCTACGTCGAGCGTCGGGTCGGCTTCGGCGTAGCCGAGTTCCTGGGCTTCCTTGAGGGCGTCGGCGAACGAAAGGCCGTCCTCGCCCATGCGGGTGAGGATGTGGTTGCAGGTGCCGTTGAGGATGCCGACGATGAGTTCGAAGCGGTTGGCGACGAGGCCTTCGCGGATCGCCTTGATGATCGGGATGCCGCCGGCGACGCTGGCCTCGAAGAGGAACTGGCCGCCATGGGCGCGGACCGCCTGGAAGATCTCCGGGCCGTGTTCGCAGAGGAGGGCCTTGTTGGCCGAGACGACGACCTTGCCCAGGCGCAAGGCCCGCAAGGTCAGCTCGCGGGCCTTGGTCGTGCCCCCGATGAGCTCGCAGACGACGTGCACCTTGGGGTCGTCGATGATCTCGTGCGGATTGGTCGTGAGTTTCGCGGCCGCGATCTTGACCGCGCGCTTCTTCTTGAGGTCGCGGACGGAGGCGCGGCGGAGGTCCAGCTTCACGCCGAGGCGCGATTCCAGGTCGGCCTGCTTGTCGTGCAGATGCTTCCAGACGCCTTGGCCGACGGTGCCGAAGCCGAGGATGCCGATGCCGATGGTGCGAGGGGCGGTCATTGCGAAAAAGGTCAGGCTTGCTTGACGAAACGGTTCTCGGTCCCGGCGAGCAGGCGGCCGATGTTGGAACGATGCGTCCAGACGTTGAAGGCCGCGATGGCGGCCGCGAACCAGAACTGCGGCTGGCCGAACTTCAGCGACGTGAAGAGCGGCAGGAGCCAGCAGGAAAGGGGAAGCGAGACGCCGAGGGCGATCGAGGCCAGGGAGACGTAGCGCGAGAGCGCGAACACGGCGCCCCAGACGGCGGCGCCGATGAGGATCGGGACGGGCAGAAGGACCAGCAGGCCGCCGATCGTGGAGGCCACGCCCTTGCCGCCTTTGAACTTCAGGAAGCAGGAGAAGCAGTGGCCGAGCAGCGTACCGACGAAACCGGCCACGCAAACCAGGAAGACTATGTCGCGGTTCTGCGCGTTGGCTTCGAGGAACAGGAGCGGCAGGCCGGCGCCGACGAAGC
>JBDLWC010000068.1:0-3828 GCA_039804485.1 Verrucomicrobiota bacterium | reverse complement strand
CAGCTCTTCACCTACTGCTCGTCGACGACCATGCGCGTCGCCCTGCTCAACGCCGGCTTCTACGTCGCGAACGGCGAAGGCACCGGCTCGAAGAAAGAGACGATCGTCGCGCTCAGTCCAGGTTTCCCGACCCCCTGCCCTTATCCCTTGGTCGGCCAGGAATGGCTGGAGCGCTGGCGTCGGTCGTCGAAGAAATTCCCCGACGGGCTCACGCCGGAGCAGCAGGCGGAGGTCGAGAAGAGGATTGAGGGGCACCCTCAGTTTTCAAAGATCTGAAAACTGAGGAGGGGGAACGCGCTTGCGCGAGGGGACACGTGGGCAAGGTGACAAGGGGGCAAGGGGCATGTATGAGTTGATCGGTTGATCAGTTGGCCGGTTGGCCGGAGGGCAAACTAGAGGCCCGGAGGCTCAGAGGCTCGGTGGACCAGAAGATGCGAGAGTATTGAGTATGGAGTATAGGGAAAGACAGGCGCTCAGAGGGGGCGGCAGAGGGAGACCGGATAGTTTGCTGGGGGCTTGAGACCGAAGCATATTTTCCGGTTTCCGGTTTCCATTTGAGAGATGAGTTATTTCGGGTGGCAGGTGGCAGCTCCGGGTGGCGGGCCTGTTGCCTCGTCATCGATTCAGTCCTCTGTCATCGATGCAGTCATCGACGCAGCCAACATATTGGGTAGGATCGTGCGGCCCGCGCGCCCGGGGTCAGGGAGGATGACAGGGCCGGTCATCCCTACCTAAGACCTCAGGATATTTTCCGGTTTCCCTTTGAGCCGATGAGTTGTTTCGGGTGGCGGGACGATGCAATTTCGGGTCTCGGGTCTCAGCGATCGGGTATCAGGTACGGGTTGTCGGGTACGGGTACGGGTGCGGGCCTGAACCTGTAACTGTACCTGAAGACCCGAACCCGGGACCTGATGGCCGAGACCTGGGATCTGAGAATAAATCCAATTAGGACAGCACGTGGTGCTGTCCCTACCTCGAGACAGGGCCTGAGGGGATACGGGGGAGAGTGAGGCGATAGACCAAGATGCGGCTGGGGTTATCGACGGTCTCCTGGCTGGCGGTGGCGGAGAGCGCATCATAGGGCCGGCCGAGCATGGTCCCGCGGGCGGTGATGAAATCGTTATCATTACCGACCATCAGGAAATAGTCGTCGGGGCGGGCCGGATCGAGGCAGGACACCAGCGTGAGCGCTTCCCATTTCTCGGAGAGCGAACGGGCGTCGAGCGCGAGATCGGGTCGACCGGCCAGGGTAGCGCCGGATTTGCCGAGGACATTCAGATTGAGGCCGAAGCGGGCGAGCTGGTTCGGGTTGAGAAGATTGATGAAATCGGTCGTCGGGGCGGCGACGAGACCGGCGACGGGAGCGAGTTTCATCGGGGCGGTGGCCACGAGCGGTCCGGTCACAGCGGGGGCGTGGGTGTCTTCGTAGGCCGTGCCGGCGAGGTTGGTGGCGCCGACCGTGCTGACCAAAGCGACGTTCTTATACACCATGGGATTCTCCGCGAAGCCCACGCCCTTGGGCGCATGCGCGGACTTACCCGAGCCGTTGCCTTGGCTGTCACGGGTGAGCACCAGGAAAGTCGTCCGCGAAAGCGCGATGATCTCCGACTGTTGGGCCGTCTTATCGGGGGCGCCGCCGAGGCCGTGCGAACAATAGACCGGGAGTTCGACCAGGTAATGTTCGCTCGGACGGGCAGGCGTCGGACCTTGGGCGAGGTCGTAGATCACCAGGCGCGTATAAGCGCGGTTGAATTCGTGTCCGCCCGGGCTGTCTTGCAGCGTCGCCGACTGCAGCATCGCGGCGAGGAAACGTCCGTCCGGGGTCACGTCGATCGCCTCCAGCCCTTGGTTTTCGCGACGTCCGCCCGTCTGCGCGAGGGTCACCTTGCCGGCCGGAAAGCCTTCCGGGCCCGAGGCGGGCGCGAACAGCGGACGAAACGCCGGCACCGACGCGATCTGGCCCAGAATGCGGCCCTCGCGGCTGACGTGGAAGATCGACGGTCCGTATTCCTCCGACACGTAGAAGCTGCCATCGGCCCGCAAGGCCAGCCCTTCGGTATCGACGGCGAGCTTACCGCCGGCCGTCGGTGTCGGCGTCTGAGTGCCGAGCAGAGATCCCGTCGGACTCAGTCCGGACGTGAGTTCGCCCCGCGCATCGCGCAGGACGATCGTCTCTTCGAGCTTCAGCGTCAGCTGCTCCGGGGCGACCGGGCGGGCGAGGTCGTCGGGACGGAACGTCACCGCGAACTTCTGCAGCCGCGCCGGATAGTCGATGACCCCGGCCACGTTATAGCCACGGTCAGGGAGCGAGTAGAGCGTGCCGGCATATGTCCCATCGGGGAGCCGGCGCCAGGTGGCCGGATCGACCTTGAAGGAAGAGAAGGAGCCGAGCGTATCGCCGCGACGATCGAGGCTATCGGAAGGCAGCATACCCGCGCCGACCAGGCCATGATGCCGATAAGGCACGTCGCCCAAGGTCACCGAGGTCGTGGCGCCGGCCGGGGTCGTGTCGAGCTGCGGAAAGGGCTTGATCGGTGGAACGGCCTCGAGGGAGAGGCACGCCACGACGGCCAGCAGGAGGGAGCGGTCAAAGCGACGCACGGCGGGAGGTGACCATCAAGCAGGCGACGGCGGGCGTGCTTCAAGCCATAACTCACGAGAACGAAGCAACACCCGTTGACAGGTTGATGCGTTGGCCGGTTGACAGGAAAGACCAAGCCAGAGGCTCCGAGGCACAGCGCCGGGCGGCCTCTTTTGACTTGGGCTGAAACCACCCTTGGGTAAGAGTGGCGCATGAGATTGCTTTGCCTCGGAGTCGGTCTCCTGCTGCTGAGCGGTTGCGACCGGCCCAAGCCCATGCCGGACGAAGAGAACGCCGTCACCGCGTTCGCCTTGCAGCGTTTCGTGGACGCCGACGAGATCAGCGGGGCCGTCACCGGCGTGATCGGGCCTGACGGTCCGATCGCCGTCGAGGCGTTCGGGTTAGCGGATATCGGACAAAAAAGTCCCATGCGAAAGGATGCGCTCTTCTGGATCGGCGAGATGAGCCGGCCCATGACCGCGGTGGCCCTCATGATGCTCGTCGAGGAGGGCAAAGTCAGGCTCGAGGACCCTCTCGAAAAGTATGTGCCGGCCTTCAAGGACGTCAGGGTCCAGACCCCGCTGGGACTCGTCGCCCCACGTCGGTCTGTCACCCTGAAGGACCTGCTCGCCCACACCAGCGGCATCCATCCCGCCGCGGCGACCGCCCCCGGGGCGGCGATCGACACCCTGTCGCTGGCGGCCATGGCGGAGAAATTCGCCAGCCGGCCTTTGACGCATGAGCCTGGAGCGCAGGCCGTCGACAGCGATAACGACAGCCATCTCCTCGGACGCGTCATCGAAGTCGCCAGCGGGCGGCCTTACGCCGATTTCATGCAGGAGCGGCTCTTCGATCCGTTGGGCATGGCGAACACCACCTTCTGGCCGGACCCTGATCAGCTCGACCTCCTGGCCAAACCTTATGCCCGGGATCAGGCGAACGGCGGGCTGGTCGAAGTCAGGAACCAGCCCTTCACCCTGCCCTTGCATGCCGCGGAGCGGACGGCCCTGCCCGGTGTCGGGCTTTACTCCAACGTGCGGGATCTCGGTCGGTTCGCGCAGATGTTATTGCAGGACGGACAGCTGGACGGGCGGCGTTACCTCAAGCCCGCCACGCTCCAGCAGATGATCGCCGCGACGACGGGCGGGATGGCCGCCGCCGGCCTGCCGGAAGGAACCCGATACGGCCTCGGATGGCAGGTCGTCGCCGAGCCCAAGGATATCAACGAGCACCTCAGCCCCGGGACT
>JBDLWC010000067.1:0-4867 GCA_039804485.1 Verrucomicrobiota bacterium | reverse complement strand
GAGGCGGCGTCGAACTTCACGACGTCGTCATAGGCGCAGCCCGGGTCGGAGGCGAAGGACTTCCAGCGGGCGACGGCGGCGTCCCAGTCGGCGGCCTTCGGGGCGTAGGGCTTGCCCTTGATGTAGTCGAAGGTCTTCTGGTCGGGATTGACGTAACCGCAACGGGCGCCGCCTTCGATGGACATGTTGCAGACCGTCATGCGCTCCTCGAGGGAGAAGCCGTCGAAGGTCGAGCCGGCGTATTCGTAGGCGTAACCGATGCCGCCGTTGACGCCGAGGACGCGGATGATGTGCAGGATGACGTCCTTGGCGTAGACGCCGGGGGCGAGCTGGCCGTTGACCTCGATGCGACGGACCTTGAGCGGGCTCAGGGCGAGCGTCTGGGTGGCGAGGACGTCGCGGACCTGGGTGGTGCCGATGCCGAAGGCGATGGCGCCGAAGGCCCCGTGGGTCGCGGTGTGGGAGTCTCCGCAGGCGATCGTGGTGCCGGGCTGGGTGATGCCCTGCTCCGGACCGACCATGTGGACGATGCCCTGGGTGCCGGTGTTGGTGTCGAAGAAGCGGATGCCGAAGTCCTTGGTGTTCTTGCGCAGGGCCTCGATCATCTCCTGGGCGATCGGGTCGGAGTAAGGCTCCTTGAGCTCGTTCGTCGGGACGATGTGGTCGACGGTGGCGAAGGTCCGCTGCGGGTACTTCACCTTGAGGCCGAGGTCCCGGAGCATGCCGAAGGCCTGCGGGCTCGTCACCTCGTGGATGAGGTGCGTGCCGATGAACAATTGGGTCTGCCCGTTAGGCAGCTTGCGCACCGTATGCGCTTCCCAAACTTTCTGGAACAGGGTCTTGGCCATCTTGGTAAAAAGGTGAAGGGTCAACGTAGGAAGGGACAGGGGCTGGTCAATCCCGCAGGCAAGGGTCGTGGCGGCCCGGGTTTCGCTTGAAAAGCAGGCCGATACGCCGTCCCCCGGCCGCCGTGTCTTGACCCGCTCACCCCTCCCCTTCCATCCTCCGGCATGGCCCGCACGCTGACCCTCAGTTTCTCCTGCCCCGACACCAGCGGCATCGTGGCCGAGGTGTCCGCGTTCGTCGCCGGCCATCAGGGCTGGATCACCGAGGCCAGCCAGCACACCGAACCCGAACTCTCCCGCTTCTTCATGCGCGTCGAGATCCGCGCGGACTCGCTGGACTTCCCGGCCGCGGAGTTCTCCAAGCGCTTCGCCCCGCTCGCCGCGAAGTTCGCGATGGACTGGAAAGTGTCCGACTCCGACCGGCCCCGTCGGGTCGTCCTGCTCTGCTCCAAGCAGGAACATTGCCTCTACGACCTGCTCGCCCGTCACGTCGCCCAGGACTTCCCCTTCGTCGTCCCCTGCGTGATCTCCAACCACGAGGACCATCGCAAGGTCGTCGAGGCGCACGGCATCCCCTTCCACCATGTCCCCGTGACGCCGGAGACCAAGGCGGCCGCTTACCGGAAGATGGAGCAGCTCTTCCGCGACGCGCAGGCCGACCTCATCGTCCTCGCCCGCTATATGCAGGTGCTCGACGAGGCGATGTGCCGCGACTTCGCCGGCCGCATCATCAACATCCACCACTCTTTCCTCCCCTCGTTCGCGGGCGCGAAGCCCTACCACCAGGCTCACCGGCGCGGCGTGAAGCTCATCGGCGCCACGTGCCACTTCGTGACCCCGGAGCTCGACGAAGGCCCCATCGTGGAACAGGACGTCATCCGGATCGACCACTCCGACACGCCGGAAGACATGGCCCACCTGGGCAAGGACATCGAGAAAGTCGTCCTCGCCCGCGGCCTGCGCGCCGTCGTCGAAGACCGGGTGCTGCTGGCCGGACATAAAACCGTCGTCTTTCGCTGAGAACCCCGGAGGGGAAAGGTCGCCCAGGCCGGCCAGGCCCCTCGCCGACCCCGGCGGGACTCGGCGCGACGGCGCCTTCAGCCTCGCCCTACGCCCTTATTTAAACTCAATACACGGCGTGGGCCTCGACCCACCCTCTTCTGACCATGTCCCTCATTTCCCGCCTGTCCGCCCGCCTGCAGAACCACCCGAAGCGCGTCGTCTTCCCGGAAGGCGCCGACGCCCGCATCATCCAGGCCGCCCGCCAGTTCGTCTCCAAGAAGCTGGGGGTGCCGATCCTCGTCGGCGACCGCCAGCGCATCAAGATCAACGCGGCGAAGCTCAACGTCAGCCTCGACGGCATCCGCATCGTCGACCCCAAGCGCAGCGACGAGCTCCGGGAATTCACCGATAAGCTCGCCTCGATCCAGCGCTACGGGAACACCAACCTGCAGGGCGACCCCGCCGAGCTCGCGCTCAACCCCCACTACTTCGCCTGCCTGATGGTGGCCACCGGCGGCGCCGACGCGCTCGTCTCCGGCGCGACGACCCATGCGGCCTCCGGCCTGCGGGCCATCCTGCAGGTGATGCCGCGGCAGGCCGGCGTGAGCACGGTCTCCTCGATGCAGATCCTGGAATCCGAAGAAGCTAAGTTCGGCTGCGAGGGCGTGCTTTTCCTGGCGGACTGCGGCGTCATCCCCGAACCGACCGCCGAACAGCTCGCCGACATCGCCGTCACCACCGCCGGCCTCGCCGGACACCTGACCAACACCACCCCCAAGGTGGCGCTGCTCGCCTACACGACGCACGCCGCGAATCCCCGCCTGGCCTCGGTCAAGAAAGTCCAGGTCGCCACCGACCTGGCCCGCCGCAAGGCCCGCGAACTCGGCGTGACCTGCGACATCGACGGCGAGATGCAGGCCGACGCCGCCATCAATCCTTTCGCCGCCGAGTGCAAGGAGGTCACCGGAGCGGTGGCGGGCCGCGCGAGCGTGCTGGTCTTCCCCGACCTCAACTCCGGCAACATCGCCTCGAAGATGGCGCAGCACATCGCCGACATCCCGGCTTACGGCCAGATCCTGACGGGCCTGGACCGGCCGGCGGCCGAGATCTCCCGCGGCGCCAGCGCCCACGACATCTTCGGGACGGCGGTCATCGTGGCCGCGCAGGCGGTCGACAAGACCTACCTCTTCCCGGTGCTCAAAGACGGCCCGGACGCCTGACCATGGCCGCTCGCAAACGCTTCGCCGAAAACGTCCCCGGGCTGCTCACGCGCCCGATGAACCTCGACACGCGCCGGATCTTCGTCGCGGCGACCCGGATGAACGACGGCAAGACCACGACCTGCCTCGGCCTCACGGCCGCCCTCCAGGCGATGGGCCTGCAGGTGGGCTACATCAAGCCGATCGCGCAACGCGTCGTCATGGCGGGCGAAGACCAGGTCGACGAGGACACGCTGCTCATCGACGGCCTGTTCGACCTCGACATCCCGATCGCGGCGATGTCGCCGGTGGCCATCGGCCCGGATTTCACGAAGCAATACCTGGAGAACCCCGAGGAGATCGGCCCGCAGCTCAAAGACCGCATCTGCCGCGCTTTCGACCGCACGGCCTACGCCAAGGACATCGTGGTGGTCGAGGGTTCGGGCCACGCGGGCGTGGGCTCGGTCTTCGGCGCGTCCAACGCCGACAACGCGCGGGTGCTCGGCTCCAAGGCGATCCTGGTCGCGGCCGGCGGCATCGGCAAACCGATCGACGAGATCGCCCTGAACAAAGCCCTCTTCGATCAGGCGGGCGTCGAGGTCGTCGGCGCGATCCTCAACAAGGTGATGCCCGACAAGGTGGACTTCATCCGCGACTTCGCCGGGCGCGGCCTCCGCCGCATGGGCGTGCCCCTGCTCGGCGTCGTGCCGCTCCAGGAGACGCTGATCTACCCCAATCTGGACCAGGTCGCCGATGAGATCAAGGCGCGCTGGCTGCACCAGCCGGACGGTCTCCGTCGCGTCCGCCGCGTGGTCATCGGGGCGATGTCCGCCCGTCGCTCCGCCGAATACCTCCGCGTGCCCGGCACGCTGGTCATCGTCCCCGGCGACCGCGAAGACCTCCTTGAGGCCTTCATCGCCGCCGCGAACACCCAACCGCTTTCCGGCGTGGTCTTCTCCAACGGCCTGCTGCCCGACGAGGGCATCATCCGCCGCCTGAAAGAGGCCGGCATCCCCCTCGCCGCCGTCGAAGCCGAATCCTTCGCGGTCACCTCGCGCATCAACAACATGACGGTGAAGACGATGCGCCAGGACGCCGACAAGATCCCGATCATCCGCAAGATGATCGCGGACTCGGTCGACATCCCCGCCCTGCTGAAGGGGCTCTGAGCCGTCAGCGCGCCTCCTGTTCCGAGGTGATCCGGCCGTAGAGCCAGGCCACCCCGAAGAAGGCGAGCGCGAGCGCGCCGCAGGCGGCAATCCGCCCGAGCAGGTCGGTGATGTCATGCGAGACCACGCGGAGCGAGGCCACGCCGAGCCCGGCGAGACCGGCCATCCGCAAGGACCGCGTGCGCAGCCGGTGGCCGAGCACGAACGTCAGCACGGAAGCCAAGGCCCAGGCGAGCGAGACGCCCGCGCCCGGCAGGCGCGCAAGCAAGATGAACGCCCCGATGAAGAGCGAGACGAAGCCGAGCACCGAGCGCTGCGCGGTCCCCCAGCCGCCCTGCCCGCGCGTGTGGACGGCCAGCACGTAAAGCAGACCGGCCAGGCCGAGCAGGACGAACGGGGCGTGCGCCAAGCCGAGCTGACGCAGCCCGGCGCCTTCCGCGGCCGCGACCTGGAGGAAGCAGCCCAGGAGGGCGCCGGCGGCCGCCAGGGACAGATCGCCGGCGACCGCGCCCGACCGCTGCCAAGCCGCGGTGACGCCGACCACGAGCACGGCCCCGAGCGACCACGTGAGGACAAGCCGCCAGGCATCCGGCGACCAGCCCTCCGCCGCGACCGGCAACAGGCTTTGCGCAAGCGCGGCGGCGAAAGCGTA
>JBDLWC010000066.1:0-5267 GCA_039804485.1 Verrucomicrobiota bacterium | reverse complement strand
TCGCGGAGCCGTCCGCACTGCGCTTCGAAGGGGTGTCCGGCGTCGTAACCCCAGACCACGGGAACAGCGCCGGCGGGGGCGTCCTTCGCCAGCTCGAGGTCCTCGAGCAGGATGTCACCCCAGAATTGCGCGGTGCGGCCCTCCGTCTGCGCGAGGGCGCAGATCTTCCGGAGGTGATCGAGGTACACGCGCCGCTTGCCCTGGGCGGCGACCGCGTCGCGGCTGAAGCCTTGGCCGAGCTCCCAGGGCTCGTCGCCGCCGATGTTCACCTGCCGGCTGGAAAAGCACGGCAGGTAGTCGGCGAGGAGCCCGCGCACGAAATCAAGCGAGGCCTCGTCCGGCCGCAACGTGCCGGGGAAGGGCTTGAATTCGCCGGTGAGCGGATGGGTCCAGCCCTCGGGGCATTCGGCGAGCCCCCGGTAGCGCGGGTGACGCAGCCAGCGTTCCATGTGTCCGAAGGTGTTGAGGTTCGGCACGAGCTCGATGCCGGCCTCGGCGCAGGCCCGGTCGAGTTCGGCGATCTCCGCCGGCGTCAGCGGCGAAGCGTCGCGCCAGGCGTCCTCGTGCCCGGCGAAGGCGAAGGTGTGTTCGACGTAGAGCTGGAGCTGGTTGGCGCGCAGGGCGCCTAAGGCGGCGACCAGGCGAAGCAGTTCCGCCTGCGTCGGCACCCGGCAACGCGAGACGTCCAGCATGAAGCCTCGGACGGCGAGGGCGGGGGCGTCCTTGATCTCCAGGCATGGCAGCGCTTCCGGGTGTCGCGCCTGGATCTGGCCGAGGGCCTGGGCGGCGTAGAGCAATCCGGCGACGTCGCCGGTCGTGATGCGGATACCCTCCGGCGCGATGGTCAGCCGATAAGCTCCGGCGCCCAGGCTTTGGTCGGTCGCGCAGCAGCAGCTTTCGTCCTGTGCTTGGGCGAGCCGCCGCCGGGCCGCGCTCATGGTGCCGGGCAGGTCCTGGAGGAAGGCACGCAGCGGATGCCCGGCCGAAGAGAGCTCGAGGAAGCCTGCCTGCCGGGTGAGTTCCCGGGGGCGGGGCATGAGTTCGGGCACCTGGGTGGGCATGAGGGCAGGGTTGTCGCTGCCGCGGGGACGGGCAAGACGCTAAAAACCTGCCGAATCTTCCCTTCCCGCTTGGAACAATACGGCTGATTCCTACACCTAATATTCCTCAACCCCGTCCCATGCTCCGCCCCTCCCTCGGTCTTATCTTCTTCGCCGCCGCCGCCCAGGCCATCCCGGAAGGCTTCGTCATCCGCGAGTTCCTCGGCAACGCCCAGGAGCCGGAAATCTACCCGGCCGCCATCTCGGCCGCGGCGAACGGGGACCTCTATGTCTCTTCCGACAAGAACGGCTCGCTCGGCCATACCCCGGGCATGGGCCGGATCCTGCTCGCCCGCGACACCAAGGGCGCCGGCGTGGCCGACCAGGTCATCGAATACACCAAGGTCGAAAGCCCCCGCGGCGGTCACTTCGTCGGCGGCGTGCTCTACCTCGTCCACCCTCCGTTCCTCTCCAAGTTCCAGGACAAGAACGGCGACGGCAAGGCCGACTACGCGACGGAACGCACGCTGCTCGTCGACGGCCTGGGCGGCGGCATCGAGCACCCCCGCGGCGCCGACCACACCACGAACGGCACCCGCATGGGCATCGACGGCTGGCTCTACATCGCGGTCGGCGATTTCGGCGCGGGCCTCCTCCGCGACCAGGCCGGCGCGATCGGCCTCGGCGACAAGAAGCGCGTGACGCTCTACGGCGGCGGCGTCATGCGCGTCCGTCCCGACGGCACCGAACTCGAGGTCTATACCGAGATGACCCGCAACATCTGCGACGTCGCGATCTCCCCGACGCTCGACATGTTCTCGCGTGACAACACCAACGACGGCAAGGGCTGGAACACCCGTTTCCACCACTTCACCTCGCTGGCCAACGCCGGCTACCCCCGCCTGTACAAGAACTTCGCGGACGAGACCGCGCTCCCTCTCGCCGACTACGGCGGCGGTTCCGGCACGGGCGGCCTCTACCTCAGCGAGCCGGGCTTCCCGCGTGATTTCGGCGAGTCGCTCTATACCTGCGACTGGACGACCGGCACGGTGCATCGCCATCCGCTCAAGCCCTTCGAGGCCACGTACGTCGCGAAGCAGGAGACCTTCGAGAAGGTCACGCGCGCCACGGACTTCGACGTCGACGGCAACTCGCGGCTCTTCGTCGCCGACTGGCGCGGCGGAGGTTTCAACTACCTCGGCCAGAACAAGCCCAAGACCAAGAAGGTCACCAAGGACGGCAAGGTGACCGTGGAGCCGATCTATTACCCGAACGGCGCCGTCCAGATCGTCACCGCCAAGAACGTGAAGCCCAACGTCTACGTCGACGTCACGAAGCTCGCGGACGCCGACCTCGTCGCGCAGCTGGCCTCGAAGAGCGCCGTCCAGCGCCTGGAGGCCCAGCGCCAGATCATCGACCGCGCCAAGCCGGAGCTCGGCGCCCCGGTGCTCGCGCTCGCCCGCGACGGCAAAGCCCACCTCTACGCGCGCGTCGCGTCGATCTTCACCTACAAGCAGCTGCTCGGCGCCGCCGCCAACGCCGCCTTGGTCGAGCTGGTCGCCGACGAGGCCGTGCGCGAATTCGCCCTGCGCGCCCTCGCGGACCGCACCACGCAGCTGGCGGGCGTCCCCGCCAAGCCCTTCGTCGACGCGCTCAAGGACGCCAATCCGCGCGTCCGCCTGCAGGCGCTCATCGGTCTGCAGCGCCTCGGCGCGAAGGACGCGGCGCCCGCGATCCTCGCCGCCGCCGCGCAGTGGCCCGCCGACGAGTCCAAGCTCGGCGAAGGCGAGCACTACCGCCTGCCGCACACCGCCATCGCCGTGCTCCAGCGCCTCGGCAACGCCCCCGCGTGCCTCGCCGCGCTCGCCGACCCGGCGCAGCGCTTCGTCGCCTTCCGCGCCCTGCAGGGCATGCACACCGACGCCTCGGTGGACGGCCTCCTCGCGCTCAGCGTGAGCGGCGACGAGACCGTGCGCTTCGGCGCCGTCTCGGCCCTGGCCCGTCTCTACCACGTCGAGAAGCCTTGGAACTACAAGGACTGGTGGAGCACCCGCCCCGATGACCGCGGCCCTTACTTCGAACCGGCGGCCTGGTCGGCCACGCCTCGCATCCAGAAGGGCATCGAAGCCGCCTACGCCAAGCTGCCGGGCAACCTGCGCATGGCCACGCTCGAGGTCCTCGCGAAGAACCGCATCGCCATCACCGACCTCAAGCTGGAAGGCCTCGACCCGCTTCGCCTCGCCATGGCCTCGCAGACCCTCCGCCCCGCGGACATCGCGTTGCTGACCGACGCCGCCCTGCAGTCGAAGCGCAAGTGGGACGAGCGCCTCGATTGCTACAAGGCCCTGCTCAAGGTCGAAGGCGACGCCGGCCTCGACGCCCGGGTGAAGGTCCTCGCCGCCTGGTCGCAGGACGCCTCGGCTCCCGGCGCCGCCACGCAGGCGGCCAACGACTTCATCTACGAGGCCGAACGCGGCACGCAGGTCGGCAAGCTCCGCGCGATGGCCGACAAGGCCGACGACGCCGCGTCCACGCTGCTCTGGAAGGCCCTCTTCAACGTGCTGAGCAGCCCGCTCACGAAAGAGCAGCATAAGAAGGCGGTGAAGGCGCTCATCGACAAGAATCCCCGCGACATCGGCTTCTTCCGCGCCATCGCCGACCTCGGCCTCACGGGCTTCGACAAGCAGCTCCAGGAAGGGATGAAGGGCGACAACGTCATCCAGATCAAGGCCGCCCAGGAAGCGCTCGCCGCCGGCAAGCTCGCCGCCGCCAGCAAGGGCAAGAAGATCGCCGAACTCGACCCCAAGGCGGTCACGGCCGCCGTCCTCAAGGGGCGCGGCAACGTCAAGCTGGGCCAGCGACTCTTCACCCAGCAGGGTTGCGTGGCCTGCCACGCCGTCGATCCCGCCGCGGAACAGAAGGGTCCTTACCTCGGCGCGGCCGGAGCCAAGTTCCCCCGCGAATACCTCATCGATTCCGTCCTCGATCCGAACAAGGTCGTGGCGCAGGGCTTCCAGACCGCCGTCTTCTCGATGAAGAACGGACCCGACCAGATGGGCTTCGTCACGGGCGAGGCCGACGGGGTCGTCACCGTCCGCAATATCGCCGGCCAGGTCTTCAAGCTGAAGCGCGAGGACGTGAAGGAGGAGAAGCATCTGCCCCAGTCGATGATGCCGGCCGGCCTCGCCGCCGGACTCACCGTCGAGGAGTTCACCTCGATGATCGAGTACCTCGTCACCCTCAAGGCGATCGGAGGATAAGCCCGCGAGGGTCACGCGGGCAAGGGGACACGTTGACACGGGGAATGTGAGAGGGCGCCTGCGGGCGCCCTTTTTGTTCGGGGAGGGACGCGATGACATCGCATCCTTCCGGATTGCGGGCGGACGCGATGTCATCGCGTCCCTGCCCTGAGGGAAACCGGAGACCGGATGATGTGCTGGGGAGATTCCCATGCGGCCGGAGATACATCTTCGCGTCTCAGGTCCCGGCCAGCGGGGCCCAGGTTCATGTGATCGGGTTCAGGTACGGGCCCCCGGTCTTCGTCCCGGTTTCCGGTCTCCCTTTGAGAGGTTTGACCTCCGATCGGCCTCAGGCCGACTACTATGACGCATCTTCCTATCCGGATATCTGGATGTTCAACTTGCCATCCGCCGGCCCCCCGGTTTGTTTCCATGGCCTTATGGCACGCCACGCCTCCTATATCTTCTCGTCCGAATCCGTCGGCGAGGGCCACCCTGACAAGGTGGCGGACAGCATCTCGGATTCCGTCCTCGACGCCTGTTTCGCCCAGGACCGCTTCTCGCGCGTCGCGTGCGAGACCCTGGTCAAGAGCGACCACGTCGTCATCGCCGGCGAACTCACCACCAAGGCCAAGGTCAACTTCGAGGAAGTCGTCCGCGCCGCGATCCGCGAGATCGGTTACGTGAACGACGACGACGTCTTCCACGCCGACAAGGTCTTCTTCACCAACCTGCTCACCAAGCAGTCGCCTGACATCGCCCAGGGCGTCGACGAGCGCAAGGCCGAGGGCAAGAAGCACGCCAAGATGGGCGCCGGTGACCAGGGCATCATGTTCGGGTACGCCACCACCGAGACCCCCGAGCTCATGCCGGCGCCGATCATGCTCGCCCACCGCCTCAACCGCGAGCTGGCCCGCATCCGCAAGTCCGGCGCCAAGGGCACCGAATGGATCCGCCCCGACTGCAAGTCGCAGGTCGCCGTGCGCTA
>JBDLWC010000065.1:0-13318 GCA_039804485.1 Verrucomicrobiota bacterium | reverse complement strand
CCGGCCACGCAGGCCAATCTGCAGACCCTGCGCGCGCGCGGGCATGCCGTGGTCGAGCCCGCCGAAGGGATGCTGGCCTGCGGATACGAAGGCCTCGGCAAGCTCGCCCCGGTCGACGAGATCGTCAGCCGGGTCCTCTCGATCCTGGGCTGAGCCGGATGGAACCGCGCGCCCTCCGCCAGCGTCTCGCGGCTTCGGCCAAAGAGCTGGGGTTTTCGGCGTTCGGCGTCGCCCCCGTCGAGGTCGACGTCCGCGCGGAATATTTCAAGAAGTGGATCGCGGACGGGATGCACGGCGACATGGCCTGGCTGGCTCGCGACCCGGAGCGCCGGACCGATGCGCGCAAAGTCCTGCCGGAAGCCCGCAGCCTCGTCGTGGTGGGGTTGAACTATTACCAGCCGCATCCGGCCGCGGATTACCGGATCGCGAAATACGCCCTCGGGGCGGATTACCACGACGTCATCCTGGATCGCCTGAAGCAGCTCTGCGGCGAGATGCAGGCCCTCGGCGGCGTCCAGAAGCCCTACGTCGACACCGGCCCGGTGCTGGAAAAGCCCGTGGCCGCCGCGGCCGGCCTCGGCTGGCAAGGCAAGAGCACCATCCTCATCCACCGGGGAGCGGGGACCTGGCTCTTCCTGGGCGTCATCCTCACGACGTTGGAGCTGGAGGCCACGTCGGCCCCGGAGCCCGACCGCTGCGGATCCTGCACGCGCTGTATCGACGCCTGCCCGACCGCGGCCATCATCGCTCCCTACCGGATGGACGCCCGGAAGTGCCTCGCCTACCTGACCATCGAGCACAAAGGCGCCATCCCGGTCGAATATCGCGAAGCCCTCGGCGACCGGGTCTTCGGCTGCGACGATTGCCTCGATGTCTGTCCGTGGAACAAGTGGGCGGTCGCCACGCGGGAGGCGCATTTCGCGCCGCGTCCGCATCCGCCGCTCCGGGAGACGCTGGCTTGGACGGACGAACAGTTCGTCGCCCACTTCAAGGGCACGCCCGTCGAGCGGCTCGGGCTGGCCCGCTGGCGACGCAACGCCCTGACGGTGCTCGGCAACGTCGGCACCCGGGCGGACCTGCCCGCCGTCGAAGCGCAGCTCGCCTCCGGGAATCCGATGGTCGCCGAGCACGCCGTCTGGGCGGTCGAACGCTTGCGCGCCCGCTGAACCTACGGGTTGCCTCGGCCCTCGGCGTCGTCCTAACTCAAGGCCGTGACCCTCGCCCACGCCTACCACGCGCTCGCCGCCTTCCTGCTTCTGGCCGGATGGCTCATCGTCACCGACGCCCCGGTGCTGCGCGGTTTCCGGCGCTCGCGCGGAGCCACGATCCTCCTGGGTCTCGCCGCCATCGCCTGGTTCGCCTGGTGGCTTTTCCATCTGCCGGAAGCCGACCTCGCGGGCCTGCCGCGTCTCCCGGTCGTCCTGGTCTTCCTCGGCGCGAGCGCGGCGACGTTCTTCACGATGCCGGACTTCCTCTCGGTGCGCGCGCTGGGCGTGCTGATGATCTTCCTCGCGCGGGCCACGCTCGACGCCGGCTACCGCCAGCTTCCCCACAGCCTGCTGGACGCCGGGGTGAGCTACGGCGTCCTGGTCCTGTTCGGCTTCTGGTGGGCGTGTTCGCCGCCGGTCTTCGGCCGGCAGTGCGACTGGGTCCTCGCGACTCCGGGCCGCCGTCGCGCGATCGGCGGAGCGAGCCTGCTGCTCGGCCTCGCCTGCCTCGTCCAGTCCTTGAACCTGCCGTGAGCCGCGCCCTGCTCATCGTCGTCTCCGGTCCCGCCGGCAGCGGCAAGACGACCCTTTGCTCCCGCCTCACGGACGGATGCCCCGAGGCCATCCGCCGGGTCATCACGTGCACCACGCGCGCGCCGAGGCCGGGCGAGGTCGACGGGGTCGATTACCATTTCCTGACGCGGGCCGACTTCGAAAGCCAGGTCGCGCAGGGCGTGTTCCTCGAACATGCCCAGGTGCACGGCAACCTCTACGGTCCCCGCGCCGCCGACGTCGCTTCGCACCTCGGCGCCGGCTACGACGCGCTCCTGAACGTCGACGTCCAGGGGGCCGCCACGATCCGCGCCAAGGGCGCCGCCGACCCGCGCCTCGCCGCCGCTTTGGTGACGGTCTTCATCCGCGTGAGCGACCGCGCGGAACTCCGTCGCCGCCTGACCGGCCGCGGCACCGACGCGGCCGATGAGATCGAGCGGCGCGTCGTCGCCGCCGAAGAAGAGCTCCGCCATGCCGGCAGCTACCAGCATGTCATCGAGAGCGCCTCGCGCGAAGAGGACTTCGCCGCGCTGCGCCGCATCTACCAGGCCGAGAAGGCCCGCCGGCCATGATGGAGAAGAACGACATCGCGGCCGTCCTCGACGAGATCGCCATGTTCATGGAGCTGACCGGGGAGAACCCGTTCAAGATCCGCGCCTACTCCGCCGGCGCCCGCATCCTGGAGAACCTCACCGAAGACCTCGGCGAACTCATCGACGGCGGGAAGCTCGCGGACATCCCCGGGCTCGGCGAGGCGCTCGTCGACAAGATCACGACCTTGCGCCGCGACGGCGTCCTGCCGTTCCACCAGAAACTCAAGGCCTCCATCCCCGCCGGCCTCCTCGAGGTCATCCAGATCCCGGGCCTCGGCCCGAAGAAGGTGCGGGCGCTCTGGACGCAGCTCGCGGTCGAGGACCTCGCGAAACTGAAGGAGGTCTGCGAGTCGGGAGCGGTCGCCGAACTCAAGGGCTTCGGCGCGAAGACGCAGGAGAAGATCCTCGAGGGCATCAAGAACCGCGTCGCCTACGGCAAGCGCCACCGGTGGCACGAGGCCGCCGCCGTCGCGGAGCCCATCCTCGCCGGCCTGCGCGCGCTGCCGCAGGTCTCGCATGCCGAGTCCGCCGGTTCGCTCCGCCGCGCGCGCGAGACGGTCGGCGACCTCGACTTCCTCGTGGCGTCGTCCGAGCCGCGGCCGGTCATGGACTGGTTCGTCGCCTATCCCGGCGTCAAGGAGGTCACCGCCCACGGCGAGACGAAGTCCAGCGTGCGTTTCGGGAACGGCCTGCAGGCGGACCTCCGCGTGGTGCCGGCCGAGCAGTTCTACTTCGCGCTCCATCACTTCACCGGCTCCAAGGAGCACAACGTCGCCATGCGCCACCGGGCGCTGGGCCGCGGGCTCAGCATGAGCGAATGGGGCTTCAAGTCCGTCGACGAGAAGACCCCCGCGCCGGGCGCGCGGAACGAAGCGGAAGTCTTCGCGGCCCTCGGCCTTCCCTGGATCCCGCCCGAGCTGCGCGAGGGCAACGGCGAGATCGACGCCGCGGAGGCGGGCCAGCTTCCCCGTCTCGTCGAGCTGGCCGATCTCCGGGGCGTCTTCCACAACCACACCACGGAGTCCGACGGCGACCACACCCTCGACCAGATGGCCGCCGCCGCCGAGGCCCGCGGCTGGGACTACCTCGGCATCTCCGACCATTCCAAGTCCAGCTTCCAGGCCGGCGGCCTCGACGAGGCGCGGCTGGCGAAGCAGCTCGAGGACATCGCGCGGCTCAACGCATCGGAGAAGTACCGCGTGCGCGTGCTCTCCGGCAGCGAGGTCGACATCCTCAAGGACGGGACGCTTGATTTCTCCGACGACGTCCTCGCCCGGCTCGATTTCGTCGTGGCCTCGGTGCACAACCTTTTCACCCTCGACCGCGAGGCGCAGACGGCGCGCATCATCAAGGCCATCGAAAGCGAGCACGTCGACATGATCGGCCATCTCACCGGCCGGCTGCTCAACAAGCGCGAGCCCTACGACGTCGACATCGCCAGGATCATCGACGCCGCGGCGGCCAACGAGACCATCATCGAGCTCAACGCCAATCCCTGGCGCCTCGACCTCGACTGGCGCTGGTGGCGCCGGGCGGCCGAGAAGGGCGTGCTCTGTTCGATCAATCCCGACGCCCACGACGTCGACCAGCTGGATTTCGCGGCCCATGGCGTGCGCATCGCCCGGAAGGGCTGGCTGACGCCGGCGCAGGTGCTCAACACGCGCCCGCTGCCCGAAGTCCTGAAGTGGCTCGGCCGCTGAGCCCGCCTTCCGGCTCGCCCTGCGGGCGCCGCCCGTCCTATCGTGCCGGATGCTGCACGATAAGCGCCGACTGCTCCTCATCGCCGGACCTTGCTCCCTGGAATCCGAGGCGAACTGCCGGACGGTCGCCGGCGAGCTCAAGGCGCTGGCCGCCCGCCACCCGGAGCTGAACATCATCTTCAAGGGTTCCTACGACAAGGCGAACCGCACCTCGCTCGGCGGCGACCGCGGGCCCGGCCTGCAGGCCGGCCTCGACCTGCTCGCGATGGTGAAGAAGGACTACGGCTTCAACGTGCTCACCGACATCCACGGGCCCGAGCAGTGCGAAGCGGTCGGCAAGGTCGTCGACGTCCTCCAGGTCCCGGCGTTCATGTGCCGCCAGACCGACCTGCTCGTCGCGGCCGCCAGGACCGGCAAGGTCGTCAACGTGAAGAAGGGCCAGTTCCTTTCGCCGTTCGAGATGCGCTTCGTCGTCGACAAGCTCGAAGGCGCCCGCGCGGCGGAGATCTGGCAGACCGACCGCGGCACCACTTTCGGCTACCAGAACCTGGTCGTCGACATGCGCTCCTTCCCGATCATGGCCGGCTTCGGCCACCCCACGATCATGGACGCCACGCACGCCGTGCAGCTGCCCGGCGCGGCCGGCGGTTCCTCGGGCGGCCAGCGCGAATTCGTCCCGGTCCTCGCCAAGGCGGCGCTCGCGGCGGGTGCCGACGGACTCTTCATGGAGACGCACCCGGACCCGAAGAAGGCGATCTCCGACGGGCCGTCGCAAGTCCCGCTCGCCGAGTTCCCCTCGCTCGTCGAGGCCTGCCTCCGCGTCTGGAAGGCCGTCCGCGCCTAAGCGGACAGTCCGGCGATCGCCGCCAGGTCCGGCTTGCCTTGGGCGTTGGTCGGAATCGCCCCGACGAACACGTATCGCCGCGGGCGCGCCGCCGGCTCGAGCGCTTCGCACGCCTGGCGCAGGCGCTCTTCGGCGGAGGCCGCGCCGACCACGCAGGCCGTCACGACTTCGCCCCAGCGTGGGTCGGCCAATCCGAACACGAAGGCTTCCTGGACGAGGCCGGTCGCGAGGAGCGCTTGTTCGACGCGCGACGGGTCGACTTTCTCGCCGCCGGTGACGATCACGCGGTCGGCCCGTCCCGTGATGCGCACGCTGCCGTCGGCCGCGACGTCGCCCCGGTCGCCGCTGCGCCAAGGCGCGCCGAGCGGAGCGTCAGGCCAGACGCCGAGCCCGAGTCCGGGCGCGTCGACCGAGATCACGCCGTCCGCGTCGGCGGCGAAGGTGACGCCGGGCAAAGGCGACCCGCGCAGGATCTCGCCCGCCCGGATTTTTTCGGGAGGGCAGAGCGCGCAGGCCGCGGCGGTCTCCGTCGCGCCGTAAGTGAGATAGACCGGCAGGCGACGCGCCCGGATCTCCGCCAGGATCGCCGCCGGAGCGGCGCCGCCGCCTAGCAGGATCACGTCGAAGCCGCGCAGCCAGGCCTCGCCGTCCGCGCGGGCGAGCAGGCGGGATAGTTGCGCCGGCACGAGCGAGATGATCTTCGTGCCGCCGGCGGGGAGCGTCACCACGGGCAAGGGATTCGCCGGGTCGAAGCGTCCATCGATCACCTGATGGCCGCCGCCGCTGAGCCGGGCGCGGACGGCGGGCAGGAAACCGCTGACATGCCAGGGCGGCGTGCACGTCACGCCGTGCAGCACGGGGGAAAGCCCGCGGGCGACGAGCGCCGCCTGCAAGCCGGCCGCCGCGGCTCGGAGCGTCTGGGCCGAGTGGATGACGAACTTCACCTTCCCGCCGGTGCCTCCGGTGGGGATCATCACGCGTCCGCGCCATCCCTGCGGCCAGTCGCACGTGCCCAGCCCGCGCGGCACGAGGGCGAGTCCGTCGACGAGCGTCCCGCGCGGAAGCAGGCGCGCCGCTTCTTCCCGCTGGGTCTCCGTCCATCGCGGGTTGCCTAAGAACACCGGCAGGCCGGCGTCGTGCGCCGCGAGCACGGCGCCGAGGTGCGTCGCCGGGTCGGTGTGGAAGACCGCGACCGCGCTCATGTCAGTTCCTGCCAGAAGGCGGCCCAGTCGTAATCGCGCAGGCCGCCGGCGACAGGCCCTGCGAGGTGGCGGTCGCGGCCGTCATGCTCGAAGCGTCCCAAGGTATCGAAGCCCACCGTGCCCGCCGCCGGGTCCTGGGCCGCGAGCCAGAGGGCCGCCTGGCGACCGATGGCGGTTTCGAAGGCGGACGAATAGACGACGCTTTCCGCGCGTCCGCGGCGCCAGGCCCGGAGCGTGTCCCAGTCCCCGGCGAGCATCGGCTTCACCACGACGGGCCCGGACCACTCCGTGCCGCCCGGCGTCAGGAAAGATTCGTCGAGGGCGACTTTCTCCGTCCCGAGCGAAGCGTATCCCGGGTGCCCGACCGGCAGGGGTTGCTCGATGAATTCGATCTGCGCGTGCGCCCGGGCGAAATCCGTCCACACGCGCGCGGCCTGGAGATCCAGCGAGCCGTTCGCGTCGAGGCGCAGCGCGCCCGTGAAGCGCCGCATCACGCCGGTCACGGCGTCGACGGGAGTCTCCGCCGAGATCTTCATCTTCAGCGTCCGGAAGCCCGCCTCGGTCTTGGCCTGGGATTCCATCGCGGAGAGCGTCATCAAGCCGGCGCAGGGCAGGCCGCCGCCGAAGCGGGCGATCTCGTCCCACGCCCGGCAGCTCGACAGGGCGGCGGACAGGCAGGGAAGCGGGAAGGGGGAGGCTTCGACGGCGGCGGTGAGGTGGGAGAGGCCGCCTTGGGCCGAGCGGAGGAATTCCAGGGACTGCGCGATCGTCTCCGTCGGGAACCCTGGCCAGGGAGCGATTTCTCCGTAGCCGGTGCCTTGGTCGGTCTGCGTGCGCAGGATGATGCGATCGACGCAATCGACCGAACCCGCCCCGGTGACCAAGGGCGAACGCAGGCGACGCCTGACCCGTTTGAAGTCGAAAAAGCCTCCGGTCATGCGACAGCAGACTTTAATCCGGCCAAACCCGCAAAATCAATTTGCCACCCCCTCGGGGGGTGCCTAACACCCTTTGGGGAAACCGACCACACATGGCCGCCTCGAAATCCAAGGGCCGCGTTTCCCTCGACGAACGCTTTTACCTGCCTGCAGACAGCTTCTTCCTGGCCAATGCCGGGCTCGGCCTGACGTACGACGACGTCTCGCTGGCCACCCGTTATTCCGAGGTCCTCCCCCGGATGACCCGCCTGGACACGTCCCTTTCCGACGCGCTTCCGCTGTCGTTGCCCATCGTCTCCTCCGACATGGACACGGTCACCGAGCACCGCATGGCCATCGCCATGGCCCTCAACGGCGGTCTCGGGCTCCTGCACTATAACATGGCGGAGGCCGATCAGGTCGCCGAGGTCCGTCGGGTCAAGAACCACATCCACGGCATGATCGGCGATCCGGCCGTCGTCTCCCCGGCCGACACCATCGGACAGGTCCTCGCCCGCATCGAGCGCGACGGCCTGGCCTTCAGCACCTTCCCGGTCACCGAAGCCGACGGCACCTTGCTCGGCCTCCTGCCCGGCAGCGCGGTCAAGGAGCGTCATGGCCAGCGCAAGGTCGAGGCCGTCATGATCCCCCGCGACAAGGTCTTCACCGTCGCGGAGAAGGACCTCGGCAAGGATCCCATCGCCACGGCCGACCGCAAGTTCTCGGAACACGTCGGCCAGAACAAGCTCCTCGTCGTGGACGCCCGCAACCGCCTGCGCGGCCTGTTCACGCTGAGCGACATCGAGCGCATCTCGGAAGAATCGCGCGCGCATGTGCGCCCGACCCGCGACGCCGAGTTCCGGCTCCGCGTCGGCGTGGCGGTCTCGGTCCCTCGGACCGCCGACGGTGAGATCGACCGCGCCCGCCTGCTCGCCCATGTCGGCGCGCTCGTCGACGAAGGCGCCGACGCGCTCGCCATCTCGACCGCCCACGGACACACCAAGGGCGTCGGCGACGCCCTGCGCATCCTGCGCAAGGCCCACAAGGACCTCACCCTCATCGCGGGCAACGTCACCAGCGGCGAAGGCGTCGAATTCCTCGCCGCGGCCGGCGCCGACACCGTGAAGATCGGCCAAGGCCCGGGTTCCATCTGCACCACCCGCATCGTCGCGGGCGTCGGCATCCCCCAGCTCACCGCGCTCTACGTCGCCTCGCGCGCCGCGGCCCGCCGCGGGGTGCGCATCCTCGCCGACGGCGGGGTCACCAAGAGCGGCGACATCGTCAAGGCCCTCACCATGGCCGACGCCGTCATCCTGGGCGGACTGCTCGCCGGCTCGCGCGAAGCGCCGGGCAAGCTGATGGAGATCAACGGCAAGACCTACAAGGAATACCGCGGCATGGGCTCCCACGAGGCCATGCGCAAAGGTTCGGCCGCCCGCTACGGACATTCCGGCAGCGGCAAGTTCAGCAAGGTCGCCGCGGAGGGCATCGAAGCGCTCAAGGAAGTCTCGGGCACCGTCGATCAGGTGCTCGGCACCCTTGCCGGCGGCATCCAGAGCGGCCTCGGCTACCTCGGCGCCGCCAACCTCGCCGAACACCGCAAGCGCGCCCGCTACATCCGCGTCACGCCCGCCGGCCAGCGCGAAGCCGCCCCTCATGACGTCATCGAAATCAAAGCCGGCTCCTAACTTTCCCATGACCGCGTTCTTCCGAGGCCTCATCCTCTTCCTTTTCGGCGTCCTGTCGGGCGCGGCGGGCATGCTGTTCTTCACGCCTAGCTTCAACGTCGTCGTCACCCGCGGGAAAACCCCGGTCCGGCTGATCGAGCTCCCGCGAGCCCCCTCCGGGGAGTCGCCGGCCGCGGAACTGGTCACGGCCGGTTCGCCTTCCGTCCCCAAGCCCGTCGCGAACGCCGACACCGACGAGCCGGCGGCGCCGGTCACCGCCGCCGAGCCCGCCTTGGACTTCGAGGCGATCTCCCGTCATCTCATCGTCTGGCCGACCTCGGTCTCGACCAAGTCCGCCACCAGCGTCGAAGTGCCGACCGACGGCGACAAGACCCAACCGCTCGCCCTCGAGGCGGGCACCGTCCTGCAGCTCTCCAAGGTGCGCGCCGACGGCATGCTCGAAGTCCGGGCCAAGGGAGCGAAGTTCGCCATCCAGAGCAGCCTCACGGATTTCGCCGCCGAAGTCACGAAGCGCGCCGCCGAGCTCGCCGCCAAAGGCGCTCCGACCGATGAGCCGACGGCCGCCGCCGGCACGCCGACCGCGGCCAAGCCCGCCCCGACGACCGCACCCGTCGCTCCGACCGCTCCCGCGGCGCCGGCGACGCTCGACGACCGCGTCAACACGCTCTTCGGCAAGAAGCGCTCCGGATCGCCCGCGAACGAAGCCAAGCCCAAGGAAGCCGAGAAGAAAAAGGACCCGTTCGCCCGCTGACCGATGGGCCTGCCCCGGATCCATTCTTGGAACGTCAACGGCGTCCGTTCCGCGCTCGGCAAAGGCCTGGCGGATTATGTCGCCGCCGCCGACCCGGACGTCCTCTGCCTCCAGGAGACCAAGTGCGAGACCGCCGTCGCGCGCACCCTCGGGCTTTCCTTCCCGCACCAGGCTTGGCATGAAGCCGAGAAGAAGGGCTATTCCGGCACCGCGGTCTTGTCGAAGGTCGCCCCGCTTTCCGTCGCCACGGATTTCCCGGGCGACCATCCGGCGGAAGGTCGGGTCGTGACCGCCGAGTTCCAAGGACTCTACGTCGTCAGCGCCTACGTCCCTAATTCGCAGCGCGAGCTCGAGCGCCTCGATTATCGTCTCCAGTGGGACGCCGATTTCCGCAAATACCTCGCGCGCCTGGCCAAGCGCAAGCCGGTCGTGGTGTGCGGCGACCTCAATGTCGCCCACGCCGAGATCGACCTCGCCAACCCCGCGGCGAACCGGCGCAACGCCGGCTTCACCGACGAGGAGCGCGCGTCGTTCGGCGAGCTGCTGTCGGGGCATGGGTTCGTCGACACCTTCCGGGCGACGCATCCGGCGCTCGGCCAGCGTTACAGCTGGTGGTCCTATCGGCCCGGCATCCGGGCCCGCAACATCGGGTGGCGTCTCGATTACTGCCTCACGTCGGACGGGCTGAAGTACGAACATCCCGAGATCCACGACCAGATCACCGGATCCGATCACTGCCCGGTTTCGGTCCGCGTCCAGGCCGAGCTCTGAAACCTCAGGCCGGGACGTCCGCGCCGGTCAGGCGGCGGACCCACGGGACAAGCAGGAGCAGCAGCACCGTCAGCGCGGCCACCAGCAGCGCCTGCTGCCAGAAGAAGCCCGCGAGCGCTTCGGGGTTCTTGCCGTCGAAGCCGCCGGCCACGACGCCCGCGAGCTTGTTGCCGAGGGCCGTGCCGAGGAACCAGACGCCCATCACCAAGCCGGTCAGCCGGGCCGGCGCGAGCTTCGTCATCGCGCTCAACCCGACGGGGCTCAGGCAAAGTTCGCCGAGGGTCTGCAGGAAATAGACGGCGACGAGCCACCACGGGCTGACCTTGCCTTCCGCGGTCAGCCGGGCGGCCGGCACGAGCAGCGCGAACGAGGCGCCGAGGAGCGCCAGGCCCCACACGAATTTCATCGGCATCGACGGCTGCCGTTCACGCAGCCGCACCCAGCCCCAGGCGAACACCGGCGCGAGCGCCAGGATGAAGAGCGAGTTGAGCGACTGGAACCACGACGACGGGAAGGCGAAGCCGCCGAGCTCATTGCGGGTCAGCACGTCGGCGAAGAGCGTGAGCGAGGACCCGGCTTGCTCGAACACCGCCCAGAAGAGGATGGCGGCGAGGAAGAACACGAGGATGGCGGCGATGCGTCGGCTGTCGTCGTCGCGACGGACGACCCCGAACCAGACGACGCCGGCGACCGGCAGGGCGTACACGAAGAAGTTGATCCACGCGTAGGTGTCGGCGGCGATGAGCGCGGCGAACAGGGCGGCCGTGCCGAGGGCCACCAGCACGAGGCGGCCCCAAGGGCGAGGATGGGCGGCGTCGGGCGGCGCGCCCACGTGCGTCAGCCAGCCCAGCCCGCGGAGGTAGACCGCCATCCCGAACGTCATGCCCACGCCGGCGGCGGCGAAGCCCCAGTGCCAGCAATGCGTCGGGTCGAGCCCCCAGGCCGTCAGCAACGCCTTGAACTCCTCCCCTTGGGCGAGCCAGCCGACGACCAACGGCGCCGCGAACGCGCCGAGGTTGATGCCCATGTAGAAGAGCGAGAAGCCGGCGTCGCGTCGCGTGTCGCCATGGGAGTAGAGCCCTCCGACCAGCGTGCTGATGCTCGGCTTGAGCAGCCCGGTCCCCAAGGCGACGAGCGTCAGCCCGGCGTAGAAGGCCGGCACGGACGGCACCGCGAGGGCGAAGTGTCCGGCCGTGATGATCAGCCCGCCTACGAGCACCGAGCGGCGGGCCCCGAGGAAGCCGTCGGCCAGGGTGCCCCCGAGGATGCACACGAGGTAGCTCGCCATGGTATAGTTGCCGTAGACCTGGGTGGCGAAGCGCAGCTCCCAGCCGAGGCCGCCGGCCGCCAGCGGGGCGATCATGAACAACAGCAACAGCGCCCGCATGCCGTAGTAGGAGAAGCGCTCCCACATCTCGGCGTAGAAAAGCATGCTCAGGCCCCGCGGGTGGCCGCCGATCCCGCCATGGTCTCGTTCGGTGTGCCGGGCGGTCGACTCGACGTCGGGGGTCAGCTCATGCATCGGGGGGTTATAAGCAGGTCGGCTTGGAAGGGGTAGCCGGGAATGCAATCACGGTTAAATCGAGGGACGGCGTTGACAAAGGGGGTTGATGGCCTACTTTTGAGACTCAATCTCAATTAGCGTGACCCCGCTATCCCAACTTCTGCCCGGTCAATTCGGGAAGCTGGCCTCGCTCAATCCTGAGCGCGGGGTGGATCAGCGTCTGATGGCCCTCGGTTTGCTGCCGGGCATGGTGCTCAAACTCGTCCGTAAGGCGCCCTTGGGCGATCCGCTGGCCATCGAGTTCGGGGGCCAGGTCGTGAGCCTGCGCATGGCCGAGGCCGAAAATCTCATCGTCGACGTTTCAGCCGATTGTCCCATCCAAAGACCCCGCCAGCCGTGAGCACCCCCGATCCCGGCCTCTTGGTCGCCTTGGTCGGTAACCCTAACACCGGCAAATCGACCCTCTTCAACGCCCTGACCGGCCTTCGTCAGCGCGTCGGCAACTACCCTGGCGTCACCGTCGCCCGCAAGTCGGGGACATGCGAGCTGGGCGCCGGCCAGAAAGTCGAGCTCGTCGATCTCCCCGGACTCTACTCCCTGGCCGCGGCTTCGCCGGACGAGCAGGTCGTCACCGACGCCTTGGCCGGCAACATCACGGGCGACCGCCGGCCGGACGCGGTGGTCCTCGTGGTCGACGCGACCAACCTGCTCCGCAATCTCTTCCTCGCCTCGCAGGTCGCCGAGCTCGGCCTCCCGGTCGTGCTGGTGCTCAACCAGGCCGATGTCGCCCGGGAACAGGGACTGCGCATCGACACGGCGTTGCTTTCCGAGCGGTTGGGCGGCGTGCCCGTGGTGCTTGCTTCGGCCTGGAAGGGCGAAGGCGTCGACGAGGTCCGGGCGGCCATCGCCCGCGCGCTCGCGGAGCGCACGACCTTGCGCCGGGTGGAATGGCCCGCCGAAGTGGGCCGCGCGCTCGCCGAAGTCGCCGCCGCCGTCGTCGCGGACACCGGCCGGCCGGCGACGGACGCCGATGCGCAGCGGCTGCTCTTCGACACGAATCCCGGCACGGCCGAACGACTGGGCTGGCCCGCGGCGCGCCGCGAGAAGACCCTCCGCTCCGCGCGCGAACGCGTCCGCAACTCCGGCTATAACCCGATGGCCGCCGAACCGCTCGTGCACTACGCGCACCTGCGGACCTTGCTGACGGGCGTCGTCGTCGAGGGCTCGGGCAAAGCGAGCCGCACCGCGGCCGTCGACCGGCTGCTCCTCCACCGGATCCTGGGGCCGGTCCTCTTCGCCGGCATCATGCTCGGCTTCTTCGCCTCGGTCTTCTGGCTCGCGAAGTTCCCGATGGAATGGATCCAGGCCGGGGTCGACGGGACCAGGGGCCTGGTCGCTCCGCTGCTCGCCACGACGCCCATGCTGCAGAGCCTGGTCGCCGACGGCGTCATCGGCGGCGTCGGCGCGTTCCTCGCCTTCCTTCCCCAGATCCTCATCCTGTTCCTGTTCCTCGGCATCCTCGAGGACAGCGGGTACATGGCGCGGGCGGCCTTCATCATGGACCGGCTTTTCAGCTGGTGCGGGCTCA
>JBDLWC010000064.1:0-4398 GCA_039804485.1 Verrucomicrobiota bacterium | reverse complement strand
GCTCGGCGACTTCCCCGGACTCGTCCGCTCCAAGTCGAAGATCGACGACAAGGCCTTCATGAAAGGTGAATGGTTCTGGGAGTCGGGCTTCGACAAGCACCCGATCGACGACCTCGAGCGGATCCGCGACTGGAACCTCCGCGCGGTCTTCGGAGCCTTCTCGGCCCTCAAGAACGGCGAGAAGAAATCCCAGTACGCCAACGCCTCCCTCAAGTGGGTGTCCCACGTCGGCGGCACGCGCGAATCTCGCCTGCTCACCGGCGACGTCGTGCTCACCCAGGACGACATCATGAAGAAGACCGATTTCCCCGACGGCTGCGTGCCGACCACCTGGGACATCGACCTGCACTACCCGCGCGAGCAGTTCGCGAAGAAGTTCCCGGATAATCCGTTCATCTCCCGCGCCCAGTTCGGCCGCCACGTCGACCGCCGCAACGGCTACCCGGTGCCCTACCGCTGCTTCTACTCCAAGAACATCGAGAACCTCTTCATGGCCGGACGTCACATCAGCGTGACCCACGAGGCCCTCGGCACGGTCCGCGTCATGCGCACCATCGGCATGATGGGCGAGGTCGTCGGCAAGGCAGCCTACCTCGCGGTCCGTCACGACACCGACCCTCGCGGCGTCTACGCCAAGCATCTGCCGGAGCTCATCAGCCTCCTGGAACAGCCCGGCCGCATGCGCCGCGCCTCGCTCACCGGCGAACTCAAGCTCGACGAGCAGATCGCCGACTTCAAGCAGCTGCCGGTCGGACGCATGAACCTGGACATCGGCAAGGCGCAGCCGAACAAGCTCTCGGCCGACGAGCAGAAGGACCTCGCCAAGCTCGGCGGCATCGTCGTCGACGACTCCCAGGCGGCCCTGGAAGGCAAGTGGAGCGCCGGCGACAGCCTCGCCCATGTCGGCGCGGGCTACCATCATGCCGCGAAGGGCGCGAACAAGGCGACCTTCACGTTCGAAGTCGCCAAGGCCGGCAAGTACGAGCTGCGCCTCTTCTGGCAGGGCCACGCCAACCGCGCCAGCAACACGGCGGTCACCCTTAACCGGTCCGGAGTCGCCAAAGCCCAGACCTTCAAGGTCAACCAGAAGACCGGTGATATCTCCGCCCCCGCCTCCCTCGGCAAGTTCGACTTCGCCGCGGGCAAGCACACCGTCGTGATCTCCGCCGAGAACGCCGAAGGCAACGTCCATGCGGACGCCGTCCAGCTCCTGCCGGTGAAGTAAGCGATGGTCCCGGCCAGCGTCAGCGCCTGGCTGGTCCGCGGCTGGCGCCTCTTGGCGCTGGCCGCGGCCGTCCTGCTGCTGCAGCGCACGACCCCGCCCGCCGAGTCGGCCCTGACGAGGCTGACGCTCGACGACGCCCGGGCGTTCTTTCCCGAGGCGAAACGCCTGCGCTCCGGGCCTAACCAGACCCTCGACATCCAGGACGCCTTCGGGAACCGCCTCGGCCGCCTGGTGACCACCTCGCCCGACGCCGACGCCATCATCGGCTACGCCGGGCCGAGCAACGTGCTCGTCGCGCTCGACCTCGAGGAGAAGGTCGTCGGCACCCGCATCCTCTCCAGCGAAGACACGCCGGACCACGTCGAACCGCTCCGCCGCGACCCCGCCTTCCAGGCGAGCTTCAAAGGCTGGCGGCCGACCACCCAGCCCGCGCCGCCGCTGGCGGCCTACGCCGGCTCGACGCTCACCGCTTACGCGATCACCGAATCCATCCAGAAGCGCCTCTCCGGAAACTACGTCTCGCTGCGCTTCCCGACCCCGCTCGCCCTCGGCGAGATCCGGAAGTCGGGCTTCCCGGACGCGACGGCCTTCGAACCCAACACCCCGCGGCTGGGCTGGAACCTGGTGCGCGGAACCAACCGCGCGCACCTCGGCTATGTGGTCCGGACTTCGCCCTCGGCGGACGAGGTCCTGGGCTATGCCGGTCCGAGCGAGACGCTCATCGCCCTCGAACCCGACGGGCTCCGGCTACGCAAGGTCACGCTGCGCTCGACGTATGACACCGCGGAATACGTCAGCCGGATCCGCGACGAAGAGCCCGACGCCGACGGACGCACCTTTTTCTCGAAGCTAACGCAACGCGACGTCCGGGAATGGGCGGCGCTCGATCTCCGCAAGGCGGAGGTCGACACCGTGGCGGGCGCGACGCTGACGAGTTACGCGATCGCCAAGGGCATCCAGACGCGTTTCGCCGACGACCAGTCCGGCCACCAGGCCGGACGCGTGACGCTGGCCGCCAAGGCGCGCACGGCCGCCCTCTGGTGCTTCGTCGTCGGGGCCTTGGTGATGACCTTCACCGGCCTCCATGGACGGCCATTGATCCGCCGCCTCTGGCAGCTGTCGCTGGTCGGCGGGCTCGGCCTATGGCTCGGCCAGCTTGTCTCGCTCTCCCTGTTCGCCGGCTGGGCGCGCCACGGACTGCCGTGGGCGCAGGCCCCCGCCCTGCTGGCGCTCGCCGGCATCGCGCTCCTGATACCGTGGGCGACCCGCCGCCAGGCCTATTGTCACCACGTCTGCCCGCACGGCGCCGCGCAATCCCTGCTGGGCGGACTGCCCAGGCTGCATCTGAACGTCCCTGCCCGCTGGCATGCGTGGCTGTCGCGCATCCCCGCCGTGGCCCTGGCCGGAATTTTTTTCGCCGCCCTGCTCTGGCCGCGCTGGAGCCTCGGACAAGCCGAGCCCTTCGACGCCTGGGTGCTGGGCGTCGCCGTGGCCGTCCCCGCGGCCTTGGCGGTGATCGGACTCCTGGCCGCGGTCAGGGTCCCGATGGCTTATTGCAAATACGGCTGCCCGACGGGCGCGCTCCTGAAGTTCGTCCGCTCCGCCAGCGAACAGGAACGCTGGGCCAGACGCGACACCCTCGCGGCCATCATCCTCGCCCTCGGCGCGGCGCTCACCTTCCTGCCGACAGGGGACTCCGCCGCTGAGACGGCCGCCGAAGCGGGCGGACGGCGTCAGGAAGTCGAACTGCACGGCGCGGCGTTCGGCACGACCTGGACCGTCAAGGCGCGAGGCGCCCAGATCGACACCGAACTGCTCAAGCGTGCCGTGGAAGCGGAGATCAAGCGCGTCGAATTCTCCCTCTCGCACTGGCGGAATTCCTCCGCCACGGCGGACTTCAATCATCTGGAATCGACCCAGCCTTTCGGGATCTCGGCCGAACTGAGCGAGCTGGTCGCCTTCGGACAGGAGCTCAGCCGGGCGACCGAAGGCTGTTTCGACCTGACGATCGCCCCGTTGACGAACCTCTGGGGGTACGGACCGGACGGACCCCGGGAAACCCCGACCGAAAGCCAGCTCCAAGCCGCCCTCGCCAAAGTAGGCTGGGGTAAGCTCAAACTGGATCCGGCCGAACTCACCCTCGCCAAGAGCCACGAGGAGACGACCCTCGACCTCGGCGCCCTGCTCCAAGGTTACGCCGCCGACCGGGCCGCGGCCGTGCTGCGGCGCGAAGGACTGGAAGAATTCCTCGTCGAAGTCGGCGGCGAGATCCTCGCCGCGGGCGCTTGGCGCGTCGGACTGGAGGACCCCTTCAATCCGCGCCTGACGATGGAGACCGTCGTCCTCAACGACCGGGCCCTCAGCGTCTCCGGACTCTACCGCGCCCGCAAGGCCGCGGCCGGCAAGCCCGTCTCGCACATCCTGTCACCGCGGACCGGCCGTCCCGTCGAGCCCACCCTCGAGATGGTCGCCGTGTTCCACGCCGACTGCCTGAAGGCCGATGGTTGGTCGACCGCCCTCATGGCCGCGGGCTTCGCCCAGGCCAAGGTCATCGCCGAGCGAGAAAAGCTCGACGTCATCCTGGTCACCCCGGACCGGCAGGTCTGGCGCCGGGAAAAAGGCGGGAAATAAACCTGCGCGGAGCCGCGCCGGGCGGGGAAACGGAAACGGGTCCGGCCAGACCCCGTTATTTGAATGATTTTGATGCAAAAACCCGGCCGAAAGGCGGAACATTCCCCTTGGCAGTCGGTTCTAAGAATGACACGTTCGAACCTCTCCCTGCCGTCGTCATGCCTTCCCGCATGACTGCGCGCTTTAGCCCATTTACCCAAAACAAAATCCCATGCCTAAGTTGCTCACCGCCCTGCTCGCCCTGACCGGCTTCATCACCGCGTCGGCCCAGCCGCTCACCCTCGAGAAGGGGGATAACATCGCCTTCGTGGGCAGCGGTCTCGCCGACCGCCAGCAGCACCACGGCCACTTCGAAGCCCTCATCCATCAGGCCTTCCCCAACCACCAGCTGGTGATCCGTAACCTCGGCTTCGCCGGCGACGAAGTCGGCGTCAAGGCCCACCGCCCCGACGAAGCGCCGACCACCAGCTACTTCCTCAACATGAAGCCCGGCTCGCTGACCACCAAGGTCGGCAACACCGAGGTCACCTACCACGCGGGCG
>JBDLWC010000063.1:0-3074 GCA_039804485.1 Verrucomicrobiota bacterium | reverse complement strand
GGTCGCGATGACCATGTGGCCGCCGTCCAGCACCGGGATCGGCAGCAGGTTGAGCACCGCGAGGTTGAGGTTGATGAGCACGGTGAACCACAGCACCCGGCGGATGTCTTCCGACAGGTTGTAATACGTCTTCGTGATGGAGATGACCGAAGCCAGCTGCTTCACCTGGATGTCGGAGCCGCGGTCGAACAGGCGGCCGAGCGTGGTGAAGGTCGAGCTGACTATGCCCGCGCAGGTCTCCCAGGGGTTGCGGTAGGCGAGCTCGGTCTGCGTGATGAAGCTGGTCCCGATCTGGGCGTGCTGGACGGGCTGTTTCGCCACCGAGCAGGCGTCGCGCAGGGTGAGGTTGCCGGCGTCGCCGTTGGCGCGCTTCCAGTAGAGCGTGACTTCGCGCGGCTTCGGGCCGACGGCCTCGGCGAACGATTCCAGCGTGCGGACGGAGACGATCTTCTCGCGGGCGTCGACCTTGTCGATGATCGTCCCGATGCGCAGGGTCTCGGCGAGGGTCGGGTCCTCGGGCGAGATGCCCAGCACCATGAGCTGGTCGCGCGTCGCGGCCGGGTCGCGGTCGAGGAGGTCGCGCGTGACGGGGACCACGATGAGGGAGCGGCGTTTGCCTTCTTCGCCGTAGGCGAGGATGCCCACGGGGTGGACGGTCGTCCCCACCTGCGGGGTCACGACCACGGTGGCGCTCACGCCGTCTTCGCGTTCGACGATGAGCGTGCGGGGCTTGGCGCCGCCCTTGCGCAGCATCTCGCGGAACTCGACGGTGTTGTTGAGCGGATGGCCGTCGATGGAGAGCACGCGGTCGCCGGATTTCAGGCCGGCCTTCTCGGCGGGCGAGCCGGGGGCCGGGCCGCCGATGATCACGGCCGTGCGGGGCTGCAGGCCGGCGACGCGCACGCGGTCGCCCGAGGTCGCGTTGACTTCGAGCCGGGCCGGCTGCACCACCAGCTCGAGGACCTGGCCGGCCCGCTCGATGCGGAACGTCGCGGTCGGGTTGCCCTGGGAGTCGCGGCGATTGCCCAGCATCACGGCTTCGGAGACCTGGTTGAAGTTGCTGACCTTCGAATCGTCGACCGCGAGGATGCGGTCGCCGGAACGCAGGCCGGCCGTGAAGGCCGGACCCGGCACGGTGTTGCCCAGGCCGAGCTCGGCGAGGTGGCCGGAGCTGGTCACGATCTGTTCCGGGACGTAGCCGATGACCGTGTTGGCGCTGCCTTCGGCCACGGGCATGCCGGTGACCCAGAGGACGCAGGCGAGCAGGAAGGCGAAGATGACGTTGAAGACCGCGCCCATGACCGCGACGATCATCTTGTCGGCGTAGGAGATCTTGGGGAGTTTTTCGGCGTCCTCGGAGCTCTCGCCCTCGATGCCTTCCATGTCCGCGAGCTGCGGCAGGGCGACGTAGCCGCCCAGCGGGATGATGGAGACGCGGTAGTCGACGCCGTCCTTGCCGGTCCAGCCGAACAGGCGCGGACCGAAGCCGATCGAGAAGCGTTCGATCTTCAGGCCGCGCTTGCGGGCGGCCAGGAAGTGACCGAGCTCATGGACGAAGATCGAGCCGCCGAAGAAGGCGACGACGAGGGCGATGCCCCAGACCGAGCCGAGGAGGTCGCCGAAAGAAAGGTTTTCCATGGAAAGAGAAGAAAGGGATTATTTCACCGGACCAGCCCGAGGGCGAGTCCGGATGCGGCGACGCGGGCCTCGGCGTCCGCCGCGAGGACCTCGGCGAGGTCGGCCGGTTCGCGCGCGGACACGGCGGCGAGCGTGCGCCCGACCAGTTCGGCGATGGCCGGGAAGGGGAGCCGGCCGGCCACGAATCCGGCCACGGCGACCTCGTTGGCGGCGTTGAAGACGGCCGGAGCGGTCCCGCCGGCTTGGGCGGCGGCGCGCGCCAGGCCGAGGCAGGGATAGCGCGCCGGATCGGGCGGCGTCATGCCCAGCGTCAGCGCCTGGGTCAGGTCGAGCCGCGGGGCGGGGCAGGGGAGCCGCTCCGGATAGAGGAGGCAGTCCTGGATGGGGTAAGCCATCGAAGGCGGCGAGAGCAGGGCCTGCAGGCTGCCGTCTTTCAACGTCACCAAGGAGTGGATGATGCTCTGCGGGTGCACCACGACGTCGATGCGCTCCGCCGGCAGGTCGAAGAGCCAGCGCGCCTCGATGACTTCGAGGCCCTTGTTGGCCATCGTCGCCGAGTCGATCGTGACCTTGGGGCCCATGCTCCAGTTGGGATGCTTCAAGGCCTGCGCCAGCGTCACGCGCGCCAGGTCGGCGAGAGGCGTGTCGCGGAAAGCCCCGCCCGAGGCGGTGAGCACCAGGCGGTCGATGTCTCCGCGAGGCTTGTCGCGCAGCAGCTGGTGGATCGCGTTATGCTCGCTGTCCACCGGGAGCAGGCGGGCGCCGGAGGCGCGGGCGGCGGCGGTGACGAACTTCCCGGCGAGGACCAGCAGTTCCTTGCTCGCCAGCGCGACGTCCTTCCGGGCGGCCAGCGCGGCCAGGGTCGGGGCGAGGCCGGCCGTGCCGACGACGGCCGAGACGACCATCGTGACTTCCGGGAGGCAGGCCGCCTCGGTGAGGCCGGCCGTGCCTTCGAGGATGCGGGTGCCTGCCGGGAACGCGCCCGAGGCGCGGGCTTCGGCGGCGGAGGAGGGGTCGGCCAGCGCGATCACGCCGACGCCGAATTCCTTGGCCGGGCCGACCAGTTCGCGCCAGCGCGTGTGCGCGGCCAACGAGGCGACCCTCAGGCGCGACGGATGGGCGCGGACGACGTCCAAGGTGGTCGTGCCGATGGAGCCGGTGGCTCCGAGGATGGCGATGGCCCGGACGTGCATGCGGCGTGGGTGCATGGAGGCAACCGCGGGACGGGGCTGAGGCAAGCCGGTTCAAGCCGAGGCGGGTCTTTCGCCGTTCGACGCTTGTCTCTTTCGCCGGGATAGGTTCGCTGTCCGCCTATGTCCACTCAGCCTCAGGACCTCTCCGGACTTTCCCACCTCGGAAACACCCAGAACAAGCCCCAGCAGACGCTGGAGACTTTTCCTAATCGCAACGCCGGCCGGAATTACACCGTCGAGCTC
>JBDLWC010000062.1:0-2902 GCA_039804485.1 Verrucomicrobiota bacterium | reverse complement strand
CTCCGCCTGGCCTGCGATCTCGGCTGCCTGCCCGAGGAGCGACGCCACCTCATCGACCGCCTGATGATCGAGGGCCAGCCTGCGCACGTGCAGGCGCGCGCCGGTCAGGAGCTCGACAGCGACGGCCGCGACCGGCGACGCGCGTCGGTGGTCCGCGAGGCGCTCAAGGACTTCCCCGACGTCGGGCCGCCGACGGCCTAGTCGGCCTGCGGCGGATTGGCCGCCCGGTCCTTGCGCGCCATCTCGTCCAGCAAGGCCTGCACGCGCGCCACGCCGCCGGTGACGTCGTCTTCCTGGAAGGAAAGGTCGGGCGTATGCTTCATCTGGAGGATGCCGCCCACGGTGGAGCGCAGCTCGGACCGCACCCGCTTGAGGAAAGCGCGCGCCTTCTTGCGCTCCGCGTCGTCGCCCGAGACCGCGTAACCGATGCGCGTCTGGCGGAGGTCCGGGGAGACGCTGGCGACGGTGATCGTGATCAGCGCCGCCTCGGTCGGCCAGGTCTGCCGCAGCGCCGAGGAGACCTCGCGCTGGATGAGTTCGGCGACCCGGAGCTGGCGTTGCGACATGGGGCTTAGAGGGACGGACGGGTCTGCACCATCTCGACGGCCTCGATGATGTCGCCGGGCTGGTACTCGTCGTAACCGCCGAGCTTGATGCCGCATTCGAAGCCCGCCTTGACCTCGGACGCGTCGTCCTTGAAGCGACGCAGCGTCTCGACGGGGCCGTTGTGGATGATCTTGCCGCCGCGCACCACGCGCGCCTTGGCGGCGCGACGGATGAGGCCTTCGGTGACCATGCAGCCCGCGACCTTGTGTTCCTTGCCCAGCGGGAAGACGGCGCGCACTTCGGCGGCGCCCAGCTTGTTCTCGCGCACCTCGGGGTCGAGGAGCTCCGTCATGGCTTCCTTCACGAGCGTGATGAGCTCGTAGATGATGTCGTGGGTGATGAGCCGCACGCCGGTGCGCTTCAGCTGGGGCTGGACGCCGTTCTCGACCTTCGTGTCGAAGGCCACGATGAGGGCCTTGGAGGCCTCGGCCAGGGCGACGTCGCCCTGGGTGACGGGACCGACGGAGCCGCCGACGACTTCCAGCCGGACCTTGTTCGACTTGATGTCGCGCAAGCAGCCTTCGAGGGCCTCGAGCGTGCCGTTGACGTCGGCCTTGAGCAGGACCCGCAGGATCTTCTCCTTGTCCTGGGCGAGGGCGGCCATCAGGCGTTCGAGGTCGGACATGCCCGGGCGGGCGCCGGTGTTCGGCGCCTGCTGCTGGGCTTCGGCGGCCTTGCGCGCGGCGAGGGCGGCCTCTTCGGCGATCTCGCGGGCTTCGCGGTCGTTCTTGACCGTCTTGAACTTCGAGCCGGGGGAGGGGACGGCGTCCCAGCCGAGGACGAGCGCGGGGGCGCCCGGCGCGGCGTTGGCCATGCGGTTGCCGCGCTCATCCATGAGCGCGCGCACCTTGCACCAGGTCTCGCCGCAGACGAACGAGTCGCCGGGCTTGAGCGTGCCTTTCTGGACGATGACGGTGGCCGTGGGGCCGCGGCCGGTCTCCATCTGCGATTCGATGACGACGCCTTGGGCGGGGCACTTGGCGTTGGCCTTGAGGTCGAGCACTTCGGCCTGCAGGAGGATGGATTCGAGCAGCTCGGTCATGCCGGTGCCTTTGAGGGCCGACACCGGGCTGGTGATGGTCTCGCCGCCCCAGTCCTCGGGCGTGAGGTTGCGCTGCTGCATCTGCTGCTTCACGCGGTCGATGTTCGCGCCCTTGGCGTCCACCTTGTTGATGGCGGCGACGATGGCGCTCGCGTGCTTCTGGGCGAACTTGAGGGCTTCCTCGGTCTGCGGCATGAAGCCGTCGTCGGCCGCCACGACCAGCACGGCGACGTCGGTGACGGAGGCGCCGCGCTCGCGCATCTTGGCGAACGCCGCGTGGCCGGGCGTGTCGAGGAAGGTGACCGTCTTGCCTTTGTATTCGGGCTTCTCGCCCTGGTAGGCGACGGAGTAGGCGCCGATGTGCTGGGTGATGCCGCCGGCTTCGCCCGAGACGACGTTCGTCTTGCGGAAGAAGTCGAGCAGGGTGGTCTTGCCGTGGTCGACGTGGCCGAGCACGCAGACGACGGGCGGCCGCGGGGTCATGAGCGCCGGATCGTCCTCGGAGGGCTTCTCGACTTTCTTGACCGGCTGGACGCCTTCGCCGCGGTGGCGGACTTCGAGGGTGTAGCCATGACGCTCGGCGACCTTGCGGGCGTCGGCTTCTTCGATCACGGAAGACACGCTGACGACCTTGTTGAGCTCCATCAGGTTGCCGATGACCTGGAAGGGCTTCAGGTTGAGGGCGATGGCGAAGTCGCGGACCACGATGGGCGGACGCACGGCGATGACGCCCTTGCTGCCGGGCGCGGCCTGGCTGTTGGTGGCGGCGGGCCGGCTGATGACCGGGGCGACGGGCGGACGGACCACCGGAGGGACGTTGGCCGGGCGCGACGGAATCGGGGGCGGGGTGCTGCTGATGATCACCGGAGGCAGGTCGGCCTTCGGCTGAGGGGCCGCCACGGTCGGGCGGGGGATGACGGGCGCGACGGGCGGCCGGGCGGCCGGGGGCGGAGTCGGCGCGATGGTGGGACGGGGCGGCAGGCTGACGGCCGGCGGCGTGGCGGCCTTGGCGACCGGCGTGGCGATCACCGGCTTCGCCGGCTCAGGCGCTTTGGGCGCCTCGACCACCGGCTCGGGCGCGGCTTCGGCTTTCTTGGGGAGCTTGTCCGCGGCGAAGGCCAGGAACTCTTCCCGGTAGATCTTGCCGAAGTTGCTCGAGGCTGCGGGCTTCTTGCCGTCGGTGTAGACGTAGTCCTTGTACTCGGGGCGAGCGACCACGAACTGATCGACGATGGCGAGCAGCGCTTTGACCTC
>JBDLWC010000061.1:0-2949 GCA_039804485.1 Verrucomicrobiota bacterium | reverse complement strand
CGAGTCCGTCGCCTATGCCGATGCCGAGGCCTTCGCCCTCCGGCTGGGCTGGCTGCTCGGTTCGCCCGCGCGGCTTCCCACGGTGGCCGAATTCCGGGCCGCGCTGGGAACCGCCGGCTGGCCGCGTCCGGCCGCCGAAGCCTGGACGGCGGAGAACACCGACGGGGTCACCGTCCGGCCCGTGGCGTCGGCCGCGCCGGGGCACGCAGGTTTCCATGACCTGCTGGGCAATGTCGAGGAGTGGGCCATGGTGACCGCCGGCGACTCGCGCGCCCCCGTGGTCGGCGGCAGCGTCGGCGAGGGCCGCCCCAAGGAGCTGCCCGTCCGTCCGACCTACGTCCGCGACAAATCCCGGGTGCTCGGCTTCCGTATCGTCATTGAATCATTTCCGGCGGGGGGGATTATAATCAGACTTCATGTCAGCCCCGGTCCATCCGCTCCAACGCGCCGCGTTCTTCTTCGCGACCTATGGCCTGCTCGCCGGGCTCTCGCTGTGGTGCGCCTATCAGCTTCGTTTCGTCGGTTCGGACGAGCCCACGAACGCCGGGTACGCGGCTTTCGAGAGCTATCTCACCGGCCAGCGTCCGTATGCGCTGCTGTGGGTGATCCCGCTCAAGGTGCTTCTCCTCGGCCTGGCGGGACAGTTCCGCGGCGTCTTCTATTACTTCCGGCTTCCTGACGCCTTGCGCATGGGCCTCGCCCTGCTCGGGGCGACGGTCCTGATGCTCGGCGCCCCGCTGCTCACGGCCGGCTCCGACGCGGCCAGGTACTTCGCCATCCCGCGCGGCGTCACCTTGGTCGACTTCAATCTCTCGCTGATCCTGTTCCTCGGGTTCCGCGTCTCGGTCCGGACCTTGCGCGAACGTTCCTCGTCCGATTCGCGCGCCGCCAAGGGAGCCGTCGAACGCATCGCCATCGTCGGCGCCGGCCAGACCGGCGCGCAGCTCGCTTCCGAACTGCTGAGCCGCCGCGGCCACGGCCTCGAGCCGGTCTGTTTCCTCGACGACAATCCGGCCAAGCACGGGCTCCAGATCCACGGGATCCCGGTGATCGGCGCCCCGGAGCGCATGCCGGAGCTCGCCGGCAAGTTCGGCGTCACGCAGATCATCCTCGCCTTGCCGGCCGATCGCGTCCGCCGCATCCGTGAAGTCAGCGAGCTCGCTTCGGCGGCACGGCTGCGCGTGCTGGTCGTGCCTTCGATGGCCGAACTCGCCATCGGCCGCGTGCGGGCGACCGATATCCGGCCGATTTCCGTCGAAGACATCCTGGGAAGACCCGCGGCGAATCTCGACGACGCGGCCATCGACGGCTTGATCAGGGGACGGACCGTGCTGGTCACCGGCGCCGGCGGCAGCATCGGGCTCGAGCTGTGCCGGCAGATCGCGGCCCGCGCCCCCGCGCGCCTCATCCTGCTCGATCAGTGCGAGGTCCTTCTCTATCAGGCCGAGCAGGAACTCATCGCGTGCGGCGCCGGCGCCGTCATCGCGCCGGTCGTCGCCGACGTCGCCGATCGGGCGTCTCTCCGCGCTATCTTCGCCCGGCACCGGCCGAGCCTCGTCCTGCACGCCGCCGCGCACAAGCATGTGCCCATGATGGAGTCCCAGCCCGCGGAGGCGCTCCAGAACAACGTCCTCGGCACGCACGTGGTCGCGGATCTCGCGGCCGAGCACGGCGTCGAGACGTTCGTGCTCATCTCCTCCGACAAGGCGGTCAACCCCACCAACGTCATGGGCGCCAGCAAGCGGCTCGCGGAACAGGTCGTGCACGCGCACCAGGCTCGGTCGGCGGGTCGGACGCGTTTCCTCGCGGTGCGTTTCGGCAACGTGCTGGGCTCCTCCGGTTCGGTCATCCCGATCTTCCGCCGGCAGATCGCCGCGGGCGGTCCGGTCACCGTCACCCATCCGGACGTGAAGCGCTACTTCATGACGATCCCCGAGGCGGTCGGGCTGGTCTTGCAAAGCGCGACCCTCGGCGCGGGCGGGGACATCCTCGTGCTCGAGATGGGCGAACCGATGAAGATCATCGACGTGGCCCGTCAGCTGATCGAGCTCAGCGGCCTCCGGCCTGACGTGGACATCGAGATCCGCCTCATCGGCCTGCGCCCCGGCGAGAAACTCGTCGAAGAACTGAAGTATGCGGCCGAAGAGTATCTCCCGACCGCGCACGCCCGCATCCGGCGTTGCGCGACGGGCCCGGGCCAGGCGGCCGATGTCGACGCCTTGGTCGGCGCCGTGACGGCCTTGCGCGAGCTGCCCACGGCCGAATGCAAGCAGGGCATCCGCCGCCTCGTTCCCGAATACGCGCCTTTCGCGGAGTAGTTTTTTCGCTTCGGGCTTCACAGGCGGGGGCGCCTCCGACAGGCTTCGGCCATGGCTCGCGCGCTTTCCTCCGCACCTCAGGTCGGCATCATCATGGGTTCCCAGTCCGACTGGGAGACGATGGTCAACGCCGCCGACACGCTCAAGCAGCTCGGCGTCGCCTTCGAGGCCGAGGTCGTCAGCGCCCACCGCACGCCTTTGAAGCTCAAGGACTACGCCTTGGCGGCGCGTCGCCGCGGCCTCAAGGTGATCATCGCCGGCGCCGGCGGCGCGGCCCATCTCCCGGGCATGGTCGCCGCGATGACGTCGCTGCCCGTGATGGGCGTCCCCGTGCAGTCCAAGTCCCTCGACGGCATCGATTCGCTCCTCTCCATCGTCCAGATGCCCGCCGGCATCCCGGTGCACACGTTCGCGATCGGCCGCGCCGGCGCGATCAACGCCGCCCTCGGCGCCGCCGCCGTCCTCGCCTTGTCCGACGCCAGGCTCGCGAAGAAGCTCGACGATTACCGCGCCGCGCAGACCAAGGCGGTCCTCGATAACCCGATCCCCGGACGCAAGGGCAAGCAGCGCTGAGCCATGGAGCGACCCCTGCAACCCGGCGGCACCATCGGCATCCTCGGCGGCGGCCAGC
>JBDLWC010000060.1:0-3894 GCA_039804485.1 Verrucomicrobiota bacterium | reverse complement strand
TGGCAATGATCCACGCCGTGGCTTGCTCCGCGGACAGGGGGGCGCTGGTCGGTTTCATGGGGACGCGCTTGGTCTTAAGGTCCATGGAGGGCAGGGCGAACCTTTTGCGTCCGGACCGAAGGTATCGCCTCGCCCGTCCCGGGTTTTTCGCCTTATGCCAAGGTCAGCATGAGTTCGACCCAAGACGAAGTCCTCCAGATTTTCCGTGACTCCAAGGCGCTGCTGACGGGTCACTTCGTGTTACGTTCCGGCCTTCATAGCGGACACTTCTTCCAGTGCGCCCAGGTGTGCCAGCATCTGGACAAGGTCACCCGCCTGATCGAGCTGCTTCGTCCGAAGCTCGCCGCCTGCCCCTGCGACACCGTGCTGGCTCCGGCGATGGGCGGGCTCGTGGTCGGCCAGGAGATCGCCCGGCAGCTGGGCGTGCGTTTCGTCTTCGCGGAGAAGGAGAACGACAAGCTGGTCCTTCGCCGGAATTTCACTTTCCGCCCGGGCGAAAGGGTCCTCGTGGCGGAGGATGTGGTCACCCGCGGCGGTCGCGCCCAGGAATGCCTCGACCTTCTGCAGGCCGCCGGCGCCACGCCCGTGGCGGTGGCCTCGCTGGTCGACCGCTCGGCCGGCCAGACCAAGTTCAGCGTGCCCTTCGTGGCCTTGCTGGAACTGAATTTCCCGACCTACGCGGCGGACGCGGTCCCCGCGGAACTCGCCCGGCTGCCCGCGACCAAGCCGGGTTCGTGACCGGGCCGGGGAGGGTGATTGTCCGGCCTTAAAACCAGCCGTTTAGGCCGGCTGGTCGCCTTGTGCCTTGCACCGAGGCGGTCTGTTGCCTACGCCCAACCTCACTCTTTCCATGGATCGCAAGAACTTCTTCCTCGGTATGGCCTGCATCGTCGGGGCCTTCGCCGTTTTCTTCCTCACCAAGCCGGCGCAAGCCCCGGCCGCCGCCGCGCCGGCGGCCGTCGCGACGTCGGCGTCGCCGACTCCGCCGGTCCTCGCCGCGAAGGCTCCGACGACGTTGGCTCCCTCGGCTCAGTCGGCCAAGCCGGTCGCTCCGGGCGACGCCCGTCGCCACGTCCTGGAGAACGATCATCTCAAGGTCACCCTCACCAGCCGGGGCGGCGCCATCGCCCAGGTCGAGCTCAAGAAGGAATTCGCCGATGTCTCCAAGCAGGGCATCGTCACCTTCAACGCGGGCAATGACGAAGCGGCGCTGACCCTGGCGGTCAAGAATCCCCTCACGGGCAAGCTCGAGTCGGTGCTCTCGGAGTTCGTCGTCCAGCCCGGCTCCGCGCCCGGCTCGCTGGTCCTGGTCGGCGGCCTCGCCGACGGCACCCGCATCGAGCGCACGTTCGCCTTTGGCGCGGCCAAGGAGGGCGCCAGCCCCGAGCCTTACGCGCTGAGCTTCGTCACCAAGCTGATCCCGCCCGCCGGCAAGCCCGCCGCCACCGTCTGGGTCTCGACCGGCAGCTGGCAGCCCACCGAAGGCGACACCGCCAACCAGTTCCTCTCGGTGCTCGCTTACGACGGCGAGGACCTCACGCGGGTCGGCCTCGACGTGTTCACCGACTCCAGCGGTTTCTTCGGGCTCGGCGCGCATAAGGCCCAGGCGGACCACGCCGTCGCCTCGGTCGCCAAGCCCCTCCTGTGGGTCGCTTCCGGCAACCAGTTCTTCGCCTCCATCGTCCATCCCGCCGATGCCGCCGCCCGCGGCGCGCGCACGGAAGTCCTGGTCCTGCCCGTCCCGCAGGCCGACGGCAAGCGCGGCCTGCAGGCCTTCGCCTCCTGGGAGCCGGTGCCGGCCGCGGACCTTTCGCGCACTCTCGCCGGTGAATTCTTCGTCGGCCCGAAGGAGTACGCCCGCGTCGCCGCCCTGCCGGACGGCCAGGTCGCCGTGCTCCAGTTCTCGAAGCTGCTCGGCTTCATTTCCTTCGGGGCCGTCTGCAAACTGCTGCTCGCCGTCCTTGGCGGCGTGCATTGGCTCCTCGCCTGGAGCGGCGCCTGGTCCTGGGGCTGGGCCATCGTGCTGCTGACCTGCCTGATCAAGGTCATCACCTGGCCGCTGACCTCCATCCAGATGAAGGCGGCGAAGAAGATGCAGAAGTTCGCCAAGCCCATGCAGGATATCCGCGAGAAGCATAAGGACAACCCGGAGAAACTGCAGAAGGAGCTCATGAAGCTCTACACCGACAACAAGATCAACCCGTTCGCCGGCTGCCTCCCGATCCTGATCCAGATGCCGATCTTCTTCGGTCTCTACACGGCGTTCCAGACCACCGTCGAACTCCGCCTGCATTCCTTCCTCTGGATCAACGACCTCTCGGCGCCCGACACCGTCTTCACCGTCGGCGGCTTCCCCGTCAACCTGCTGCCCATCCTGATGGGCCTCTCCATGTGGCAGTCGATGCGCATGACCCCGCAGCCCTCGGCGGACAGCTCGCAGAAGACCATCTTCCTGATGATGACGCTGCTGTTCCCCGTCATCTGCTACGCCATGCCCGCGGCGCTGACCCTTTACATGACGGTGCAGAACCTATTGACCATCTTGCAGACCTTGCTTACCAAGGATGAACCCGAAATCGAGGTGATCGTCCCGTCCCCCAAGAAGGCCAAAGGCTGATTTTCAACCCTCCATCCCCCCATGTCTGGTCATAGCAAATGGCACACGACCAAGCGGCATAAGGCCGTCATCGACGCGAAGCGCGGCAAGATCTTCTCCGTGCTCGCCAAGGAAATCACCCTCGCCGCGCGCGCCGGCGGCGGGAGCCCCGAGTCCAACGCCCGCCTGCGCACGCTGATGGAAAAGGCCCGTTCGGCCAACATGCCCTCGGACAACATCAAGCGCGCCGTCCAGAAGGGCACCGGCGAGATTCCCGGCGTGACCTACGAGGAGATCGTCTACGAGGGCTACGCTCCCGGCGGGGTCGGCCTCATCGTCGAGGTCACCACCGACAACAAGAACCGCGCGGCCGCCGAGGTCCGCCAGGCCTTCAACGACAACGGGGGCAACATGGCCCAGACCGGCGCCGTCTCGCATAGCTTCCTCAAGAAAGGCCAGTTCCTCATCGGTGCTTCGCAGATTAGCGAAGACGCGCTCATGGAGCTGGTGCTCGAGGCTGGCGCGGAAGATGTCGTGAACAACGGCGACCACTTCGAGGTCCTGTCGCCGGTCGCCGCTTTCGACGCCATCTCCAAGGCCTTGCAGGAAAAGTCGATCAAGCCCGAGTCCGCGGAGCTGGCCTATGTCTCGAGCGTCCCCGTGCCCGTCGGCGACGCCGCCGTCGCGAAGCAGGTCCTCGAGCTGATCGACGCCTTGGAAGCGCTCGATGACGTCAAGGCCGTGCACGGCAACCAGACCATCGACGCCTCCTTGATGGGTTGATCATTCCTTCGCTCGTCGGCGCTTTACGGCTTCACTGTCGGGCGCAGGCGGGTAGGGTGAGGGCGTGTCTCCTCCTCGCCGTCAGCCTGCCAGGTCGTCTTCCGGGGTTCGCACGGCGGCCCGGGCGGTGATCCTGCGCGGCGGCGACATCCTGGCCGTGCGGATCCGGACGGAGGAAGGGGAGTTCATGGTGCTGCCCGGGGGCGGTCAGAACCACGGAGAGACATTGCGCGACGCCGTCCGGCGCGAGGTCTTCGAGGAGCTGGGCTTGAAGGTCGAGCCGCAAGCCCTGCTTTATCTGCGGGAGTACGTCGGTAAGAATCACGCCATGCATCGGATCCACGGACATTTCCACCAGGTCGAGGCGGTCTTCCATTGCGTCTGCGCGGACTTCTCCCCCATCGGCGAGGGCCGGGAGCGCGACCGCCGGCAGGTGGGCTTCGAGTGGCTTCCCTTGGCCCGTCTGGCGGATTACCCCCTTTCTCCCAAGGGCTTGGGCGAGGTCGTCGCCAAGG
>JBDLWC010000059.1:0-10263 GCA_039804485.1 Verrucomicrobiota bacterium | reverse complement strand
AACCTTGGCCTGGCTGTGGTCGATCGCGGCCTGCAGCATCTCGCGCTCGGGCGCGAACCAGAACCCGTTGTAGATCAGCTCGGCATACTTCGGCATCAGCTCGTCCTTGAGGTGCGCTGCGCCGCGATCGAGCGTGATCGATTCGATCCCGCGGTGGGCGCGAGCATAGATCTCGCCGCCCGGGGTTTCGTACATCCCGCGGCTCTTCATGCCGACGAAGCGGTTCTCGACCATGTCGACGCGGCCGACGCCGTGACGGCCGCCGAGCTTGTTGAGCGTGCGCATGACGCCGAGGGGGTCCAGTTTCTTGCCGTTGACGGCGACGCAGTCGCCCTGGCGGAATTCGAGTTCGACGTATTCAGGCTTGTCCGGGGCGTCCTCCGGGGAGACGGAGAGCTTGAACATGGCCTTGTTCGCGGGGTGGAAAGCGTCCATCCACGGGTCTTCGAGGATGCCGGCCTCGTAGGAGATGTGGAGGAGGTTGCGGTCGGAGGAGTAAGGCTTCTTGGCGCTGGCCTCGACGGGGATCTTGTTGTCGGCGCAATAGGCGATCATCTCGGCGCGGCCGGGGAAGTCCTTGCGGAAGGCTTCGTTGCGCCAAGGGGCGATGATCTCGAGGTCGGGAGCGAGGGCGGCGCAGGTCAGCTCGAAGCGCACCTGGTCGTTGCCCTTGCCGGTGGCGCCGTGGGCGATGGCGGTGGCGCCTTCCTTGCGGGCGATCTCGACCATGCGCTTGGCGATGAGCGGGCGCGCGATGGAGGTGCCGAGGTAGTACTGGCCTTCGTAGATGGCGCTCGCCTGCATCATCGGGAAGATGAAGTCGCGGGCGAACTCGGCCTGGAGGTCGTCGACGTAAAGCTTCGAAGCGCCCGTCTTCATCGCCTTCTGCTTGAGGCCCTTGAGTTCGTCTTCCTGGCCGATGTCGGCGCAGAACGCGATCATCTCGGCGTCGTGCTTATCCTTGATCCAGGAAAGGAGGACGGAGGTGTCGAGGCCGCCGGAGTAGGCCAGGACGATTTTCTTCTTCTTGCTCATGGGTGTGGTAGGGAAAGATCAGCCGCGGTGGGCGGCGAGGTGGGCGAGGATGGCCTTCTGCACGTGCAGGCGGTTCTCGGCCTGGTCGAAGATGATGCTCTGCTTGCTCTCGAGCACCTCGGCGGAGACCTCCTCGCCGGGGTGGGCCGGGAGGCAGTGCATGAAATAGGCGGAGGGCTTGGCCAGGGACATCAGCCGGGCGTTGACCTGATAAGGCTGCATGGTGCGCAGGCGCTCGGCCTTCTCGGCCTCCATGCCCATGCTCACCCAGACGTCGGTGTAGACCATGTCGGCGCCCTGCACGGCGGCGGCGGGGTCGGTCGAGAACGTGAAGGTCTCGGCGAGGCCGTCACGCTTCAGCTGGGCCCGGATCTCCGGGCCAGGTTCGTAACCCGCGGGCCCGGCCAGCGCGATCTGGACGCCGAGGGCGGCGCCGCCGAGGACGAAGGAGTTCGCCATGTTGCAGGCCGTGTCGCCGAGGAAGGCCACCTTCTTGCCCTTGAGGGAAGCGGCGTAATCCTGAGGCCGCCCGGGCGCGAAGCGCTCGGCGAGCGTGAACATGTCCGTCAGGAACTGGCAGGGATGCAGGAAGTCGGAGAGCGCGTTGACGACGGGCATCGTGCCGCGCCGGGCGAACTCCTCGAGCAACGCGTGCTCGTGGCATCGGATCACCATGCCGTGGAGATAACGGGAAAGGACGCGGGCGGTGTCGGCGACGGTCTCGCCGCGCGAGAGCTGAAGGTCGTCGGCGTTGAGCATCACCGGCTGGCCGCCGAGCTCATGGACGCCCACCTGGAAGGAGACGCGGGTGCGGGTGCTCTTCTTGAAGAACATCAGCCCCCAGGACTGATGCGCGAGGGCGGTCCCGGTCGAGCGGCCGCGGCCGGCCTTGAGGGCGGCGGCGGCGGCGAAAACCTGAGCCGTCTCGGCTGGGCTTAGGTCGGTCTCCTTCAGGAAATGACGCATCTCGGAAAGCGTTCGAACATAGGCGCCCCGCCCTGTTTGGACAGCGGAAAATGGCGGCGGGCGGGCCTCAGGCCGCCTTCCATCCGCCCAAGACCTGACGCAGGATCGCCACGGCTTCGTCCAACTCCTCCGGCGAGGCGTTCAGAGGGGGCAGCAGGCGTACCGCCACGCCGCCCGCCGGCGCCGTCAGGAGCCCGGCTTCGCGCAAGGCCGCCACGACCGGCAAGGGGTCGACGTGCAGGACCACGCCTACCATGTAGCCCGCGCCCCGGATCTCTTTCACCAGGTCAGGCCGCAAGGCCACCAGCTCCCGCAGACGCGCATGCCAGCCGACGGAGCGTTCGGCGACCTTCTCCACGAGTTTTTCGGCTTCGAGGATCTCAAGGACGGCCAGGCCGGCGGTCGCGGCCAGCGGGCCGCCTCCGAAGGTGGTGCCGTGCGAGCCAGGCTGGAAGAGGTCGTCGTGCGGAGGCGCCATCCAGATCGCGCCGATCGGAAAACCGCCGCCCAACCCCTTCGCCATGGCGATGGCATCGGGCTTCACGCCGGCGTGCTCATAGGCGAAGAACCGGCCGGTCCGGCCGATGCCGCACTGGATCTCGTCGATGAGGAAGAGGACGTTGCGGGCGCGGCAGAGGCGTTCGACTCCCTGCAGGAACGCATGGTCGGCGGGGTTCACGCCCCCTTCGCCCTGGATCGACTCGATCAGGACGGCCGCGGTGGTCTTGGCGTCGATGGCGCGGTCCCAGGCGGCGAGGTCGTTGAGCGGGGCCGCCGTGAAACCGGCGAGCAGCGGCCGGAAGCCTTTCTGGATCTTCTCCTGTGGCGTGGCGGACATGCCGCCGAACGTCCGGCCATGGAAAGCCTTCTCGGCGACGACGACGCCGATGCAGGCGCCTTCGGCGCCCGACTTCCGGACGCCATGGAGACGGGCGAGCTTGAGCAGGCCCTCGTTGGCCTCCGCGCCGCTGTTGCAGAAGATCACCCGGCCCGGGCCGCAACGCCGCGCCAAGGCGGCGGCGAGCTCGCCCTGCGGTTCGTTGCGGTAAAGGTTGCTGACGTGGACGAGCTTGCCGGCCTGCTCGGTGACGCGGCGCACCCAATGGGGATGCGCATGGCCGACGGCGTTGACCGCGATCCCGGAGGCGAAATCGAGGTAGCGCTTGCCCGCGGCGTCCCACACGAGCGTCCCCTGCCCTTTCACGAGCGTGATCGGAGGCGCGCCGTAATTGCGGGCGACGTTGTCCGCGTAGGCCTGGGCCGCGGGATCTGGCGCCGGTCCGCTCATCAACCGTGGATGATCTCGGTGCCGATGCCCTTGTCGGTGAAGACCTCGAGGAGCAAGGCGTGGGGGACGCGGCCGTCGATGAAGTGCACGCGGCGCACGCCCTCCTTGAGGGCCTTCACGGCGCTGTCCACCTTCGGGATCATGCCGCCGGCGATGACGCCCTTGCGCTTGAGCTCGTCGACCTCGCTGACCTTGAGCGTGGGGATGAGCGAAGCCGGGTCCTTGGGGTCGGCCAGCAGGCCCGGGACGTCGCTCATGAAGATGAGGCGGCGGGCCCGGAGGGAGTTGGCCACCGCGGCGGCCGCGACATCGGCGTTGGTGTTGTAAGCCTGGTCGTCCGCGTCGAGCGCGATGGGCGAGACGACCGGCAGATGGCCGTCGGCGAGGGCCTTCTTGATCAGCTTCGTCTTCACGAACCGGATGTCGCCCACGAAACCGATGTCCACGGGCTGACCCTGCTCGTCCGTGCCATAGAGTTTCTCGCAGAGATTGACGTGGTTGCCCGGCATGCCGAGCGGATTGGCGCCGCGCGCCTTGAGCGACTCGCAGATCTGGACGTTGATCTCCTCGTTCAGGGTCGCTTCGACGATCTTGACGGTGGCGGCGTCGGTGACGCGCATGCCGCCGCGGAACTCGGACTTGAGGCCGGCCTTGTCCATCGCCCGGGTGATGGCCTTGCCGCCCCCGTGGACGACGACGACCTGGATGCCCACGGCGGCGAGGAAAGCGATGTCGGTGGCGACGCGGTCGCGGCCTTCGGGATTCGGGTCGTCCATGAAGCTGCCGCCGTACTTCACCACGAAGGTGGAACCGCGGAACTTATGGATATACGGAAGCGCCTCGTGCAGGACTTCGGCTTTCTGGGCGGCGGGAATGCTCATCTTGCGGGATGCAGTGTCGGGACGGGCGTCGGGGAGTAAACGGAAAACCTCACTCGCTCTTGTTGTAGTTCACGTAGCCGTCCGTCAGGTCGGCCGCCAGGAGGCGGAAGCGCTCGGCGCCCAGGTGGAGGTCGAGGCGGACCGTGAAACGGGCGGCCTTGACGACCTGCTTCCAGCGGGGCTTGTTCTCGGGCAGCGGCTTGCCGGCGAGGACGGCCGGGACGTCGTCATAGAAGATGTCCAGCCTGGCCTCGTCGAGACCGGTGCGCGCGTAGCCGGCCGCGTCGGCGAGCCGGCCCCAGTTCGGATCCTCGCCGAACCAGGACGACTTCACGAGGAGCGAGTTGCCGATGGCCCGGGCGATCTTCTCGGCGTCGCCGCGGGTGCGGGCGCCGGCGATCTCGACCGAGACGACCTTGGTGATCTTCTCGCCGTCGCCGACGATCTTCTCGGCCAGCGCGAAGCAGACCTTGTCCAGCGCCTCCTGGAAGAGCGCGCGCAGGGCCGCCGGGGCGCCCGCGCCGACCGCCAGGCCCGAGACGCCGGAGGCGAGGAGCAGCACGGTGTCGTTGGTCGACATGTCGCCGTCGACGCTGACGCAGTTGAAAGACTGGTCGGAGGCCGACTTCAACGCGGCCTTGAGCTCCGCCGGCGTGGCGACGGCGTCGGTCCCGATGAAGGCCAGCATGGTGGCCATGTTGGGCTCGATCATGCCGGCGCCCTTGGCGATGCCGGCGACGGTGATGGTCCGGCCCTCCCAGCTGAAGCGGGCGGTCACGGACTTCGGACGGGTGTCCGAGGTCAGGATGGCGTGGGCGGCGCGCTCGCCTTCGGCGGCGTCGCGCGACAGGCGGGAGGCGGCGACGCGGATGCCTTCGGCCACCTTGGCCATCGGCAGCAGCTCGCCGATGCGGCCGGTGGAGCAGACGAGGAAGGCGTCGTCCGGCGCGCCCACGGCGGCGGCGGCGAGACGCGCCATGGCGGCGGCGTCGAGGTCGCCCTGCGCGGCGGTGCAGGCGTTGGCGTTGCCGCTGTTGCCGACGATGCCGCGGATGCGGTCGGCCGCGACCGCGAGGACCTGCTGGCCGTGGCGCACGGGGGCGGCCTTGACGTCATTCGTGGTGAAGACGCCGGCGGCCGCGCAAGGACGGTCGGCGACCACGAGGGCCAGATCGAGGCGATCGAGGCCTTTGTTGCGGATGTCGCAGCCGGCGGCGCCGACCCGGAATCCCGGGACGTCGGCGAGGCCCGGCGAATCATTGGTGAACTCGAGGGACATGGGAAATCAGCGGAGGCCTTCGGCTTCGTCCCAACCCATCATCAGGTTGAGGTTCTGGACCGCCTGGCCGCCGGCGCCTTTGAGGAGGTTGTCGATGACGGAGGTGATGATGAGGTTCCCCGTGCGCGCATCGGCGACGACGGAACAGGCCACCCGGTTGGTATTGGCCACGTGGGCGGTGTCAGGGAATTCGCCCGACTTGAGCAGGGTCACGAAAGGCCGGCCCGCGTAGGCCTGCCGCCAGACGGCCTCGACCTGCGCGACGGTGACGCCGGGAGCGGGGACGACGAGGGTGGTCGCGATGCCCCGATGCATCGGCGCGAGGTGCGGGTTGAACTGCACCACGACCGGCTGGCCGGCCGCGAGGCCGAACTGCTCCTCGATCTCGGCGATGTGCCGGTGGCCGGGGATGCCGTAAGCCTTGATGGAGCTGTCACGCTCGGAGAAGAGGAACGCGACGTCGGCCTTCTTGCCGGCGCCGGAGACGCCGCTGTAGGAGTTGATGATGAGGCGGCCGGGCTCGGGCTTGAGCAGGCCGGCGCGAAGCAGCGGCACCAGCGGCACCTGGATGCTGGTCGGGTAGCAGCCGGGGCAGGCGATGAGCGACGCGGATTTCCACGCGCCGTCCGTCTGCAGTTCCGGGATGACGTAACGGGCCTGCGCGGCGAGCGACGGCGCCGGATGGTCATGACCGTAATACTTCTTGTACAGCGCGAGGTCGCGCAGCCGGAAATCGGCGGACAGGTCGAGCACCCGCTTGCCCGCGGCGACGAGCGGCGCGGCGTATTCCGCGGCGACGCCATGCGGCAGCGCCAGGAACCAGACGTCCACGTCGGACTGCGCGCATTCCTCGGGCGAGGACGCGGAGAAGAGCAGCGACGGGTCGACGACGCCGCGCAGGCGCGGGATCTCGTCGGCCACGGGCTTCCCGGCCAAGGTCCGCGAGCAGACGGCGGCGAGCCGGACCCGCGGGTGGCGGGCCAGGACGCGGACGAGCTCCTCCCCGGTGTACCCGGAGGCGCCGACGATGCCGACCTTGGTCAGGTTTTGGGACATGGCTTGAGAGTCTGGTGGTTTGAGATGACGAAGTGATGGCTGGATAGGACAAACTGGGCAACAAAAAGGCCCCGGGGTGCCGGGGCCTTCGAGGTTTCCTGTCCCTTCGCGGATTAACGCTTGGAGAACTGGAAGCGCTTGCGGGCGCCGGGGCGGCCGGGCTTCTTACGTTCGCGCATACGGCCGTCGCGGGTAAGGAGACCTTCTTTCTTCAGAGGGGCGCGGAGGGTGGCGTCCATCTTCTGGATGGCGCGGGCGAGACCATGGGAGATCGCGCCGGCCTGGCCGTTAGGGCCGCCGCCGATGACGCGGACCACGATGTCGAGCTGGCCGTCGAGGCCGGCGGTCGTGATCGGCAGGGTGGCGGACTTCACGAGGGCCTCCGTGTAGAGGTACTCTTCGACGGGCTTGCCGTTGACGACGATGGAACCGGTGCCGCGGGAAAGGCGGACGCGGGCCGAGGCGGTCTTACGACGGCCGACAGCGGTGATGGCGGAGGACTTGGCGCTCATTGCGAAAGGTGCTGACGATTAACCCTTGAACGGGATCGGATTGGAAGCGGCGTGGTCGTGCTTGTCGCCGGCGTAGACGCGCAGCTTCAGGAGCATGGCGTTGGCGAGGCGGTTCTTCGGAAGCATGCCCTTGACGGCGTGCGTGACGAGGAACTCCGGACGACGCTCGCGCATGGCGGCGGCGGTGCGGCGGTAGGCGGTGCCGACCCAGCCGGTGTAGAACATGTAGGTCTTGTCCTCTTCCTTGGAACCGGTGAGGCGGACCTTGTCGGCGTTGATCACGATGACGTAATCGCCGGTGTCGACGTGGGGGGTGTAGGTGGGCTTGTGACGGCCGCGGAGAATATTGGCGATTTTGACGGCGACACGGCCCAGGACCTGGTCCTTGGCGTCGACGACGTACCAGGTCTTGTCCTTGAGCTGCACGTTCTTGGCTAGCGTGGTCTTCATAAAGAGGGAAAGTCGGAAAATGGGAAAGGACCCCCCTCCGTCAACACCCGAATGCGCCCCGGGGGCCGCTCCTTTCAAATAAGCCAAAAAAGAGGGGGCGGCCAAGCCGCCCCCTCTTTTTCACCGTCCTGGCCGGAAATGTTCAGAAAATGAACTTAGCGTAGACCCGACCCCAGAAGACGGAGCCGGCGGTGAGCGCCTGGCCGTCGCGGTTATGGGCCCAGTTCACGCCGGCGCCCAGCTCGGGGCCGCGGCCGATCTGCCGGGTGACGTCCAGGGAAGCGCCCGTGTAACCATAGGCGTTCTTGGTGGCGTAGACCGAGGTGGAGGCGTCGCAGATGCCGGCGTAAGCCTTGAAGATGATGTCGCAGCCGGTCAGGCCGACATTGGAGCCGGCGAAGGTCTTCGAGCCGGCGACCTCGACGGTGTACTGCTGGAGCTCCGTGCTGTAGTAGACGTAGGTCGAAGGCTTCATGGCGACGTTGGCCAGGGAGACGCCGAGGTAGACCTCGCGATTGGAGTCGATCTGGGTGACGCCATGCGTGGCGATGGTGCGGACGGTCGTCGCCGTCAGGCGCTGGTAACCGACGTCGAGCTCGCCGAAGGCGAAATCGCGGCGCAGGCCGAACGTGTAGGTGCGCTCGAGGGAGTCGGCGTTGAAGAAGTTGCCGTAGATGGAGACGCCCGAGAGACCCGGGGAGGCGTAATCGACGGTGACGGAGGTCTGGATGAGGCCCTGGCGGTCGGAGCGCTCGATGCCGCGGAAGACGTTCTTGCCGTCCCAGGAGACGCTGCCGCGCAGGGAGAGGTCGGAAGTGGCGGCAGGGACGGGAGCCGGAGCCGGCGCGACGTTCTGGGCGTCCACCCCGACGGCGGTGAAGGACAAGGCGAGGGCGGTGAGGGCGTGCTTCATGTGGAATAGATTAGGCCTTCATTTGCGTCCAAACGAAAGCCGTTGGCAAGCCCCAAGGGGCCGCCAACGGCGGAGAACGGACGCGGGCGCGGGCGCCTTACATCCCGGCGATGATGGCGTCGCCGAATTCCGAGCACTTGATCTCGGTGGCGCCCTGCATCTGGCGGGCGAAGTCGTAAGTCACGCGGCCGCCGCCGATCGCATTGTTCAGACCCTTGAGGACGAGGTCCGCCGCTTCGGTCCAACCCATGTAGCGGAGCATCATCTCGCCCGAGAGGACGACGGAACCCGGATTGACGACATCTTTGTCGGCGTACTTGGGGGCCGTGCCGTGGGTCGCCTCGAAGATGGCGTGACCGGTCAGGTAGTTGATGTTGCCGCCCGGGGCGATGCCGATGCCGCCGACCTGCGCGGCCAGGGCGTCGGAGAGGTAGTCGCCGTTGAGGTTGAGCGTGGCGATGACGTCGAAATCCGTCGGGCGGGTGAGCACCTGCTGGAGGGTGATGTCCGCGATGGCGTCCTTGATGACCAGGCCGGCGCCGGGCTTGCCCTCGGGGATCTTGCACCAGGGGCCGCCGTCGATCTCGACCGCGCCGAACTCGCTCTTGGCGAGGTCGTAGCCCCACTTCATGAAGGCGCCTTCGGTGTACTTCATGATGTTGCCCTTATGGACCAGCGTCAGCGACTTGCGCTTGTTGGTGATGGCGTACTGGATGGCCGAACGGATGAGCCGCTCGGAGCCGGGACGGGAGACGGGCTTGATGCCCAGGCCCACGGTGGCGGGCTGCTCGGCGCCGAAGCGGATCTTTTTGAACTCCTTGGGGAAGTTCGTCCTGATGAACTCGAGGGTCTTGAGGGCGATCTCCGAACCGGCCTCGAAGTCGATGCCGGCGTAGATGTCCTCGGTGTTCTCGCGGAAGATCACCATGTCGACCTTGCCCGGGTTCTTCACGGGCGAAGGCACGCCGGTGAACCACTGCACGGGACGGAGGCAGACGTAGAGGTCGAGCTGCTGGCGCAGGGCGACGTTGAGGGAGCGGATGCCGCCGCCGGTCGGGGTGGTGAGCGGTCCCTTGATGCCCACGAGGTAATCGCGGAACGCGGTGAGCGTCGCTTCGGGCAGCCAGTCGCCCGTCTGCTTGAAGGCCTTCTCGCCGGCGAGGACTTCGAGCCATTCGATCTTGCGCTTGCCGGCATACGCCTTGGCGACGGCGGCGTCGAGGACGCGGACGGAGGCGCGCCAGATGTCGGGGCCCGTGCCGTCTCCTTCGATGAACGGGACGACGGGATGGTCAGGGACGGTCAGTTTGCCGTTGGAGATCGTGATACGGCCGGATGCGGGATTGCTCATGGTGCGAAGAGAGTGACAAGAAACCGTTTTCTGCCAGACGGTTTCAAGCCAATACGCAACCCGGCGCCCCGGGTAAAAGAAAAGGACCCCTTTGCAGGGGTCCTTGTTATGACCGGGGGTGCCGGCGCCATCCGCCCCGAAGGACGGAAAAGACTAGGAAGAATTACTTCTTCTTAGCTTTGGTGGCCTTCTTGGCGCTCTTCTTAGCAGCAGCCTTCTTTTTAGCCATAGGTGTGTCCTTTTTTTGGATCGTTGTTGGGTTTGAGGGCAGCGCCTGAAGCGCCACCCTGACGATACGCCCCACGCTCACCCGGGCGTTGCGCGCCTGGCGGGTGATACGAGTACGGAGCTCCGACGGTACGCGGAAAGAAACCTGGCGGGACCGGGTGGTCTCCAGGGAAGGACGGGAGTCGTCGTAACGATCGAGCGCGTGTCGGATGACTTCGCTCAGGGTGTTGAGACCGGACCGATGCTGGAAGGCGACCACCTCGGAATGCAGCTTCTGGGGAAGCGACACGGTGATGAGACTTTC
>JBDLWC010000058.1:0-3854 GCA_039804485.1 Verrucomicrobiota bacterium | reverse complement strand
TGTCATGGGACAAGCACGGGTGGCACGCGTCGTGGCTCGACGTGTCGACGGCCGACTTCCGTCTCGCGACCGACGTCAGCCCGGCACGACTCCTTCCGCTGCTGCACTCGGTCTCGCCTCGGGAGATCATCCTGCCGGAAGGGTGGGAGCCGTCCGCTCCGGATCGAGAGGCCTGGGAGGTCTTCCTGCAGGGCAGGGCCGTGTCACGACTGCCGGGCTGGAACTTCGACGTCCCCGCTGGCGCCCGTCTCGTGGCGCAGACTTTGTCGGTGCACGGCCTGGCCGGCTTCGGCCTCGCCGAAACCCACCCGGCGCTCGGGGCCGCGGGGGCCGTCCTGGGCTACGTCACGGACTCTCTTTGCGATCGCCCGAAGAACCTGTTCCGCCTCATCGAGACCAAGCTCGATTCTTCGGTCCTGCTGGACGCCGCCTCCTCCCGCAACCTCGAACTCTTCGCCTCATCGCAAGGCCAGCGCGAAGGCTCCCTGCTCGACACGATCGACCGCACCGAGACCCCCGCGGGCGCCCGCTTGCTGGCGTTGTGGCTGGCGGAGCCGTCCACGGACCTGCCGACGATCGCCGGACGGCAGGGCGCCGTCGGCGAATTTTTCCGTCATCCGGGCGCTTCATCCCGCGTCGGCGAAGCCCTCCGCGGCGTGCGCGATATCGCCCGCATCCTGGCCCGCCTGCAGAATCGCCTGCGCAACCCGCGCGAACTCGGCGGTGTCCGCGACACCCTCCGCGCCTTGCCCGCGATCCGCGAAGAACTCGCGGCGATGCCCGGCGGCGCCCTCGCAGGCCTGGCGGCCCGCATCGACCCCGAGGCCGAGCTGCTGACCAAGCTCGCCGCCGCCTTGGCGGACGAACTGCCCGTCGACCTGAGCGAAGGCGGGGCGCTGCGGACAGGTTTCGACGTCGAGCTGGACCGGCTCCGCTCCCTCGCCACGGACAGCAAGACATGGATCGCGGACTTCGAACGCAACGAGCAGAACCGCACGGGCATCAAGTCGTTGAAAGTGCGCTACAACGGCGCCTTCGGCTACGCCATCGAGATCACCAAGGCCAACCTCGCGTCGGTCCCCGCCGATTATATCCGCAAGCAGACGATGGTGAACGCCGAACGGTTCACCACGGAAGAACTGCGATCCAAGGAGCGCGAGGTCCTGCGTGCCGACGAGATGGCCCTCGCCCGGGAGACGGAGCTTTTCCAGGCCTTGCTGACCGAGGTCATCGCCCGGACCGAGTCCCTGCTCGCGACCGCCCAGGCCGTCGCCGAGGCGGACATCCTGCGCGGCTGGGCCGAACTCGCCCGGGAAGCGAACTGGGTCCGGCCCACGGTCGACGATTCGGATGTCCTCGAGATCGAGCAAGGCCGGCATCCCGTCGTGGAGCGCATGCTGCTGGGTCGTCCCGGAGCGGGCTCCTTCGTGCCGAATGACACGCGCTTGGCTTCGACGGGCGAGCAGATCGCCTTGCTGACCGGACCGAACATGGCCGGCAAATCCACCTACATCCGTCAGGTCGCCCTCATCGCGCGTCTCGCCCATCTGGGATGCTGGGTGCCGGCCGCCTCGGCCCGGATCGGCCGGGTCGACCGGATCTTCTGCCGGGTGGGCGCCTCCGACGAACTCGCCCGCGGCAATTCGACCTTCATGGTCGAGATGAACGAGACCGCTAACATCCTTAATAACGCCACCGAACGCTCCCTGGTGGTGCTGGATGAGATCGGCCGCGGCACCAGCACCTATGACGGCATCAGCATCGCCTGGGCGGTCGCCGAGCATCTGCACGGGCATGCCACCGCCGGCCCGAGGACGCTTTTCGCCACGCACTATCACGAGCTGACGAAGCTCGCCACCTCCTGCCCGCGGCTGCGCAACTGGTCGGTGGCCGTCAAGGAATGGAACGAGGAGATCGTCTTCGTTCGTCGCGTCGTGCCGGGCGCCGCCGACCGCTCTTACGGCATCCAGGTCGCCCGTCTCGCGGGAATGCCCCCGGTCGTCGTCCAGCGCGCCCGGGAGATCCTCGGCGGCCTTGAAGCCGGCAGCGGACTGCCGGAATCACCTAAGCCGACGGCCAAGGCCGCCGAAGCCGCCCCCGCGAAGAAGGCTCCCCCGAGCAAGGCCTCGCCCCCGGAGCCAGGGCCCGAGCTAGACCTGTTCGGATAGTCGGTTCAGATCCGCTCGTTCCACTCCCGGGAGGCGAACTTGGCCCAGGTGCCTTCATGGTCGAACTGGTCGTAGATCGGCGAACACGCGGCCACCGGAGGGCTGGCCAGAATCTCGCCGAGGGCTTCCACGAAGTCTTGTTCGAAGCGCGACCAGTCGCAGCCGACCAGGAAAGGCTTCCAGACATACCCCTCCAGGAGCAAGCCGTGACGATTACGTTTCTGGGCGGCGCCCGCCACCTTGCGGCCGTCATCGCTGCGGATCAGGTCGTTGGGCTCGGCGCGCTGCGCGCAGGCGCCCGGGGCTTGGAAAGGCCGGATGCCGGCGGGCATCGGGGCGAGCCGGACGGGCAGACCTTGCCGGGTCAGCGCCCGTAGCATGGCGTCATGGACCGCGGCGTAAGCGGCCATCGCGTCGCCCTTGAAAAGCGGATGCTCGGGCGGGATGACCAAGGCGAAGGTCCAATCATCGAGATGCGAGACCAGTCCGCCGCCCGTGCATCGACGGACCAGCGGGAGATGGGCGGGGACTTGCGCGCGGTATTCGCCCCAGGACTGGGAGACCCCGAAAGTGTAAGCCGGCTCGGACCAGGCGAACGGGCGGAAGCGGACGCGCTCCGGGTGCGGGTAGTTTTCCAGCAACAGCTGATCGGCCGCCATGTTGACGACAGCATCGGCGGCTTGGCGGGGAAGGACGTCCATGCTCAGTAGTCTAGGCCTTTTTCGAGGCGACGCACGACCTTTCGGCCGGTCATCTGCTCATACCATGCTTCGCAGCCGCGCGGAACCCGTAACTGCGCCAACTGCTCATCAAAGGATTGGGCAGAGGTGCGCAGCTTGCCGGCCAGAGGATGCAGGCGGAGGCTGAGGTCCCTCGGACGGGCGGCCGCCGCGGGGACTTCCGACCGGCTGATCGGCCGCGTGAGGGCCTCGGCATCAAGACCGAAATGCCGGGCGACGCGCACGCCGATCTCATGCCGGCTCAACGCTTCGGTGCCGGCCCAATGGTAGAGCCCCGAGAGGTTGCCGCGCTCGCACAGCTCGATGGTCACGTCCGCGAGGTTGGAGACTTCGACGGGCTGACGGATCTCGTCGGTGAACAACGGGGCGGGCCGTCCGTCTTTCCAAGCAGCGAAAAGACGCTCATGCAGGCCGCGGTCGCCTCCGAGGGAGTTGCCGATGATCGGCGATGTCCTCAGCACGGCGGCATGCTCCCGGCCATAGCGGAGGACTTCGACTTCGGCGGCGGCCTTCGTCTCGCCGTAGAGATTGAGCGGGGCAGGGCGATCGGTGGGCTGATAGGCTCCGGTGAGGCCGTCGAAGACCGTGTCCGTCGAAAGATGGACGAGCTTGGCGCCGAGGTGGAAACAGAGCTGCGCGAGCTTCCGGGGAACTTCCGTGTTGAGCGACCTGGCCAGGTCAGGCGCGGCGAGACAGGCTTCGATGGTCGGCAAGGCGGCGCAGTGCACGACGGCCTCGGGAAACTCCTCCAGCATCAGCGCCTCGAGGGCGGCCGCGTCGCAGAGGTCGAAAGCCTGAGCCTGTTTCGCCCCCGGGATGACGGGCTGACGAGCCCCGCCGAGCGCCAAGACCTCGTGGCCACGTCTCATCGCGGAGAGGCAGACCTCACGGCCGAGGAAACCGGAGGCGCCGGTTACGACAATCTTCATCCAGCGGGCTTAACCAT
>JBDLWC010000057.1:0-4912 GCA_039804485.1 Verrucomicrobiota bacterium | reverse complement strand
CGTCCGTCGGACTTCAGCGTGTCGGCGAGGTCGCGGAGGAGCAGGACGCCGTTGGCGTCGAGGTGGAGCGCCTCGCGGAATTTGAGGACCAGCACCTTGAGGTTCGGGTCGGCGGACGCGCGACGCAGGTGTTCGTGGAAGGCCTGGGTGGCGCCGAAGTGCAGGCTGCCCTCCACGTGCAGGATGGAGATGCCCGTCGAGGCCTGGCCCTTGGGGCGCTCGCGGAGCTCGCCGGTATCCGAGAAATCATATTCGACCACCTCGGGCGTGGAAGTCTGGCGGAGGTAGAAGGCGACGGCCACCGCCGTGCCGAAGAAGATGGCCACGTCCAGCGGCGCCAGCAAGGCCGTGGTGAAGGTGGCGAGGAAGACCGTGCGGTCTTGGGCCCCCGATTTAAGGATGAGTTTGATCGCGGAGAAATTGGCCAGTTCGAGCTCGGCCAGGATGACGAGGATCGCGAGGGTCGACAGCGGCACGACGGCGACCACGGGGCGGGCGAGGAAGAGCGCGCCGAGGATGAAGAGACCGCAGAGCAGGGACGCGAGCGCGGTGCGGGCGCCGCTGGCGACGTTGAGCGCGGAGCGGCTGATGGAGCCCGAGGCCGCCATCCCGCCCGTGAAGGCGCAGGCCATGTTGGCCATGCCCAGGCCGAAGACCTCCTGGTGGAGATCCGACGGGCGGCCCGTCTTGAGGGCGGAGGCGCGGGCGTTGGCGGTCCCTTCGATGACGATGAGCACCGCGAGCGCGAGGGCGGGCGAGAACAGCGTCGAGAAAGTGCGCGCCGAGAAGTCGGGCAGGTGCAGGGCGGAGCCGGCCGTGGCGGCCTGTCCCACGTAGCCGACGAGGTCGGTCCGGGAGCCTTGGGCGTGCGCCACGTTCTGGGCGAGGATGGCTCCGAAGGTCGCGACGAGCAAGGCCACCAGGATCGCCTTGCCCGCGCCATGTTTGGGTCGCAGGAGGAAGTAGGCGATGCCGGTCACCGCCGCCAGGCCTAGTTCCGGGTTGAGCAAGGCCCGCCCCATCGTCGCGGCATGCCAGAGGACTTCGGGCAACGTGTCGTCGGCGTAGTCGCCTGGCATGCCGAGGGCGATAGGCAGTTGCAACGCGATGACGCGGAGGGCCGCGGCGGCGATGTAGGCCGAGATCACCGTGCGAGGCACGAAGTCGGCGAAGCCGCTGAGTCGCAGCCAGGAGGCCAGGAGCAGGAAGACCCCGGTCATGAGCACGAGCGTGGGCAGCGCGGAGGCGCGCAGTTCGGGCGTGACGGCTCCGAGCGTGGCGAAGGAGCCGAGCAGGAGCGCGGCCGAGGCGTTCGTCGGGCCGGCGGAGAGGTTGGCCGAGCCGCTGAAGAGCGGCGCCACCGCGGCGGCGACCCCGCAGCCCACCAGGCCGCACCAGACGGGCAAGCCGGCCTTCATCGCGAAGGCCATCGACATCGGGAAGGCCAGCAAGGCCACGTTCAAGCCGGCGACGAAGTCCGCCTTGAGGGTCGGTCCGTCCATCGACCGGGCGACTTCGCGGAAGGGGAAGAGCCGCGGCCGGGGCAGGGCGACGAGTTGGCGGCGGAAAGCGCCGAGAGCGGAGAACAGGCTGAGGAGGCCGCGAAACACGTCCCGTTTGTTGCGGGTCAGGGGCTGACCTTCAACCGATTTCGTGCCTCAATCGAGGGCCTCCGGGTAGAGCTGGCCGATCAAGGATTGCTGCAGCAGTCCGAAGCACGCGTAACACGCCAGCGCATGGCGCTTCTCCGAGGGCAGCGATTCGTCGTCCAGGTCTTCCGCGTTCTCGAGCTGGGCGTCGGTGATGTCGGCGAAGACCAGTTCGCGCAGGGCGAGCCGGATCGCGGAGAGGGCCCGCAGGAAAGCCTGTCCTTGGGCCTCGTTCGCGAGGACGATGACGGCCGGGTCGCCTTTGGCGCTCGCGAAGGCCACCGCGAGCAGCCGGGCTTCCTCGCTGGCCTGGGCGGTCAGCGTCTCGATCCAGAAGCCGGCGATATCTTCGTCGGAAGCGGGCACGTCGGCGCGGTTGACGGTGACCCGGGCGGCGGCGGGAGCGATGAGACGCAGCAGGTCGGAGAGGACGTTGCGCGCCTCCTTCGTCATGGTCAGACGAAGTTCAGGCATCGGCTTCGAGGCGGGCATCCAGGTGCCACTGCTGCAGTTCGAGCACCAGCATCTCCGCGCGCTCGCGGGAGCCGGTCCACACCGTGGCCCGGCCTTCCGCATGGATGAGGCGCATGAGCCGCTTGGCTTCCGGGGCGCCGATGCGGAGCACGTTCATGAAGGCGACCACGACATAGCCCTGGTAGTTGATAGGGTCGTTGAGGACCACCACGTGCCAAGGGGGCGCCGCCGAGACCTGCGACGACGTCTTGGGTTCGGGTTTGATCTTCGGCTTAGCCATCGGCGCTCAGGTCTGTCCGAGAGCGTAGGGCTTCGCGCAGCTTCCGCAAGCCGTCGATGAGCGCGTCGGGATCGCCCTGGGCGAGGGCCTCCGCCGGCTGGCGTTCGATCCGGTGGGCCAGCTTGGCCAGGCCGGCGCATGCCATCAGGGACAGCATCCCTCTGACGCCGTGGGCCTCCCGGCCGAGCGCTTCCGTCTCATGGGCGTCGCGGGCGGCGCCTAGCCGGCCGATCATCTGCTCCGCGTGGCGCAGGAAGGCCCGTCCGGCGGCGCGGAGATCCGCCGCGTCCTCGCTTTCCGCGTGGGCGAGATGGACGGCGAACTCGTCTTCGAGGGCGTGCGCGGGGCCGGCCGCCGGGGTTGTGGAAAGGGCCGCAAGCCGCTCGAGCAGCTCGGCTCCGCGCACCGGTTTGGCGACATGGGCGTCGAAGCCCGCCGCCCGGCAGCGTTCGCGGTCGGCCTCGTCGGCCATCGCGGTGAGGGCCAGCAATAAGGTACGGCGCCGGCCGCGGGCTTTTTCCTCCGCCCGGATCGCCTGGGCGACCATCAGGCCGTCGAGCAGGGGCATCTGAATGTCGAGCAAGGCCGCGTCGAATTCCTTGGAGCGCCAGAGTTCGAGGGCGGCGGAGCCGTCGACGGTGGCGCTGACCTCGTGTCCGGCCCGCCGCAGGCGGGTGCTGGCGACTTCACGGTTCACCTCGTTGTCTTCGGCGAGCAGGACGCGCAGCCGTCGCGCGGGTTCGCGTCGTTCCGCCAGGTCTGCCGGGCTTGAACGCTTGGGCGGGAGCGGGCTGAAGTGATTCCGGAGCGCCGAGAGGCTCACCGGCCTGAAGAGCTGGGCATGGCTGCGGATCTCGAGTTCGGGGGAGGTCACCAGGATCACTTGCTTCGCCGGAAGGGCCGGCAGGCGAGGGCTGACATCGTCAGGCAGGTCGACGATCGCTCGATGGTAGGGATGCCGGGTGGCGGCCGCCGCCGTCCACGACGCCTCCGCCTCGCGGTGGTCATTCGTCTGCGTGCAGGTGGCTCCCCATGTCTCCAGGCTGTCGGCGATCCACTCACGGACGGAGGCGTGTCCGCCGACCAGCAAGACGCGCTGGCCGCTCAGGTCTGGGTTTGTCGGAAGCGGGCGGCTCGGGTCTGGGCTGATCATCATGGTTGCCGAGAAGGTGGAGCCCGAGCCCTCTTTGCTGACCGCACGGACGTCGCCTCCCATGGCTTGGGTCAGGCTCCGGACGATCGTCAGTCCCAGTCCGGTGCCGCCGAAGCGACGGGTCGTCGAGGCATCGGCCTGGGTGTAGGGTTCGAAGATGCTGACCAAGCGGTCGGCCGGGACGCCGATGCCGGTGTCGCGCACCTTGAGACGGGCGCGCAGGCGGCCGCGATGTCTTCGGAACTCAAGGCTCGCGTGGACGTGGCCGCGCTCGGTGAACTTCACGGCGTTGCCGATCAGGTTGGCGGCGACGCGACGCCATTTGATCGGATCGCCGAGCACCGATCGCGGCGAGTAGGCCTTGATCAAGGCGGCGAGTTCGAGGCCTTTCCGGGCGGCCTGCGGCTGGAATTGCGCGACCACCTCTTCGACCATGCGGACAGGGTCGAAGGCGACGCTTTCGACCGCGATGGCTCCTTGATCGTAGCGGGAGAATTCGAGGACGTCGCTGATGGTCTCGGACAGTTCCTGGGCGCTGGACCGGATCTTGCGCAGCGTCGCGGACGGATCGGCTTCCGGGGTCTCGAGGCCGGCCTCGCACAGGCCTTGGATGACGTTGAGCGGGTTGCGGATCTCGTGCGTCACGTTCGCGGCGATCGCTTCGGCTTTGGCCAGCGCGCACCGCAAGCGCCCGAGTTCTTCTGGGTCATCGCCGGACGGACCCGCCTCCCGTCGCGAGCGCTTCAACGTGCTCTTCCCTGATGTTGCCGTCCCGAAGATGAGCCAGGCATGTCGTCGGGTGGCAGGATCGCGCCGCAGCGTGATTGCGATGGGCTGCTTTCGCTTGCCCGCTCTGGCGGAGCGAAGGACGACCCGGCCGCTCCAGGTCGCGCCGTCGCTGAGCTTCCGGAGGAGGTCCGACGGTGCTTCGCCGGTCTGAGCTCCGAGAAGCATCCGGTCGAGGCCGATGCCGGGCCGGATCTTCCGTCCGACGGCGCGTTCGACGAGCGGATGCGCGAACACCACTTTTCCTTTGAGCGAACAGATCACGAAGGGCCAACGGAGGAGCTCGGTCGACGGGCAAGGTTTTGCCATGGGTTCACGTTGGGCCCGAGGTCGCGGGTCACAATCCTCCGTGTCATGAGGAGAATCCCCTAAGCTTCACCGCTTCGGGCGGTCGCGTTTGTAACCAAGCGGCAGGGTGAAGTGCTGGGACGCAAACGGACGACCCCGGGGTCGCCGGGGTCGTGTCTTGCTTTTGGTGCTCAGGAAGGGACTTGAACCCTTACGCTTTAGGGGCACTGGAACCTGAATCCAGCGTGTCTGCCATTCCACCACCTGAGCATTAAAGCGGAT
>JBDLWC010000056.1:0-15164 GCA_039804485.1 Verrucomicrobiota bacterium | reverse complement strand
GACCAGCGGACGGAACTCCGTCGTGCTGACCTTCCCGCTCAGCCGTCTGAGCGACTCCGTGCGCTGAGGCTCAGGCCGTCTTGAAGAAGCCGCGCTGCTTGTCGCTGACCGGCAGGCCGAGCTTCTCCATCAGCAGCAGGAAGTCCTCCCAGACCGTCCGCTTGGCGGAGGCGCTGGGCGTGTGCAGGAGGTAGTTAGGGTGGAAGGTCGCGAGCATCGGCAGGCCGCCGAGCTCGAACCACCGGCCGCGCGCCTGCGTGATCGTCGGCGACCGGCCATGCAGCGCCTCGAACGCGTGCGCGCCCAAGGCCACGACCACGCGCGGGCCGACGATGTCGATCTGCGCGCGGAGGTAAGGCAGGTTGAAGGCGAGTTCGCGCGCGGTCGGCGGACGCTTGCCGTACTGGGTCGGCGGCTCGGGGCGCCATACCATGACCGGCGCGAAATAACAGTCGTCGGTCTTGATCGCCGCGGCCGAGAGGATCTTCTGGAGGAGTTCGCCGGACTCGCCGGCGAAGGCCCGGCCGGCCTCCATCTCCACGATCGTGGGGGCTTCGCCGACGAACACGATCCGGGCGTCGAGCGAGCCGTGGCCGAGCAACGGGCGCTGCGGCGCGACGAGATGCTTCTTCGTCTCGGCGCACGCGTCGACCAGGTCGCGCAGCGCCTGCAGGCGTTCGGCCTTGGTGCCGGCAGGCAAAGCGAAGACCGGAGGGTCGGGGATCGGCGGAGTCACGGCGGCCGCAGCCGGCTTGGGCGCGGACACCGGCGCGGCGGGACGGACGGGGGCGACCGAGGGCGACGACACCACGGAGGCCGCGGGCGCGGGCGCGGGGCGGGCCACCGGGCTGACCGACGCCGAGGCGGCGGGGATCGCGGGACCGACCATGGCCTTCAGGGCGGCGAGCGAGGCGTCCGAGACGCTCACGCGACGGACCCCGAGGGACTTCTGTCGCTTCAGTTCCTCGAGGAGGATGTCCAGGGCTTCGGCGGGATCTTCCATCACGGTCAGGAAAGGGTCTGGAGGGCGCGGGCAAGCTGCAGGTCCCGCTCCGTGACGACATCCCCGGCATCATGGGTGCACAGGGCTAAAGTCACGCGATTCCAGATATTATGAATTTCCGGGTGGTGACCCTGCTGTTCGGCCAGCGCCCCGACCCGGTTGATGAAAAGCAAAGCCTCCTTGAAGTCCTTGAAGGTGAATGATTTGACCAATTTATTGCCCGACAAATGCCACCCCTCCAGCGCCGCCAAAGCTCCCTGGATCTGGGCGGAAGTGGCGGCGTCGGGCATCAAAACAGGCTGTTTTGGGTCTCCGCCGGAGTCAACGCAGGGCTGAATGAAGACCCCCATTGTGAATAAACTTGCGAAAGCATCCCTAAACTGTCTCATTAGCGGTCAGGTTTGTCTCGGAAAATAACCAAAGTAAGAGACAAGCCCCGCAATAATCCGGTGAGTTGACGGTCGTTAAGACGGCAAATCGAAATCCGAAGGTCGGAAACGGGCAATGCGGTGTAGGTAAACCAAGCAAAACAAAAGATAATATGGAAAACAAACTGTTCGTGGGCAACCTGCCCTGGGCCGCAACCGAATCCGACATCCGCGCTCACTTCTCCCAAGGCGGCGAAGTGGTCTCCGTGGAAGTCATGATGGACAAGTTCACGGGTCGTCCTCGTGGCTTCGCCTTCGTGACCATGGCCACTGCTCAGGCCGCTCAGGATGCGATCGCCAAGACCGAGAACGTCGACTTCATGGGTCGCCCCCTCAAGGTCAACGTCGCTCGCCCTCGCGAAGAACGTCCCTCCTTCGGTGGTGACCGTCCCCGCTCCGGCGGCTTCGGCGGCGGCGAACGTCGCTCCGGCGGCTTCGGCGGCGGCGACCGCGGTGGCTTCGGCGGCGGCTCTCGTGGCGGCTTCGGCGGTGGTCGCGGCGGCTTCGGCGGCGGCGAACGTCGCTCCGGCGGCTTCGGCGGCGGCGACCGTGGCGGTTACTAATCCTCGGATTAACCCCCTCCCCTTCAAGGGCGCCTTTTCGGCGCCCTTTTTTGTGCCCGGACACGAGCGGCCAATCCGCTTGTCCCGCACGGCCGCCCGAGGTTTGATCCTCTCCAGATGCCCCGCCCCGCCGCCTTGCTGTTGCTCGCCGTGATGACGGTCGGCAGCCTGCTGGCCTGGCGTTGGCTGCGGCCCGGCGATCTCCGGCTCTCCGTCGATCCGCGCAGTCGAGAAATCGCGGTCATCTACCCGCAGGCAGCGGCCGGCCGTCGTGGCGCGGACGGCGTCCTCCGGGCGCTGGCGGAACTGACCGAACCGACGCGTCGCGAAGGCCTGCGAACCCGCCTCAATGAACTACGGGCCACGCGACCGGAGCGCATCGAAGCGGGTTTCGTCCCCGCGGGCACGGCGGAAGCGCGCCTGCCCTTGAGCCAACCGCCCGAAGGCGGAAAAACCCTGCCAGGATTGGCCCGCGCGCAGCTGGCGGCCCTGCCCCATGGGTATCTCGTCGTGCACACCGACGAAGTCGGCGCATTGCTTGAGACCGCCGGCCGTCGTCGCTGGCTCGGGCGGGCGCTCGTCGAGGCCGGCGCATCGGCCGAGAGCGCCACGATCGCCGTCGGCGAAAGCGATGACGGCGCCTTCCTCGTCGCGACGGTCGCGTTCGCCTACCGCACCGGCGAGGAGGCCGAAGCCGCGCTCCGACGCCTCACCGAACGCCAGGGCGACTTCGAGGCGCTCGGTTTCGCCGCCCGACCGGGCGCCGATCGGCTGACCCGTCAGACCAGACTGCTCGTGGTCCGCTTCGATATCGAGACGGACTTGGTCCTGCAGGCCTTAGGCCGGCGTTGAGGCTCAGGCCTTCTCCAACGTTCCGTCGGCCTTGAGGCGGCGGTAGTAGCAACCCGAGCGCGCCTTACCGTTCTCCTTCGTGTGGCAGGCGCCCTGGCCCGCGGGGCGGACCTTGTAGAGGATCGAGTTCTGCTCGCAGTTGACGCGCACCTCGAGGAGCTCGAGGAAGTCGCCCGAGGTCAGCCCTTTGATCCAAAGTTCGTTGCGGGAAGTGCTCCAGAACGTGGCCTTCTTTTCACGCAGGGCGGTCTGCAGGGCGAGCTCGTTGACGTAGCCGAGGATCAGCACCTCGCCCGTGACCGCATCTTGGGCGACGGCCGGGATGACGTCGGCCTGTCCGGAAGCGATTTTACGCAGTTTCTTGAAATCCAGCCGGAGGGCCTGGCCTTCTTCGAGTTCTTGGTCGGACATGGCTCCGTTTTGAAGACGTTCGGAGGCTCATTCAAGGCTGGAAACCCCGCCGCTTTATGCCTTACGCATAAGGCCTATGTCGCTCCATAACTCCGCCGACCTTTCCCGCGCCGCCACCGAAGCCCGCGGCCTCGCCATGGACGCCGTGGCCGCCTGTCATTCCGGCCACCTCGGCCTCCCTCTCGGCGCCGCCGAAATCGGCTCCGTGCTCTACGGCGACTTCCTGCGCCACGACCCCGCCGCGCCCTCCTGGATCAACCGTGACCGCTTCGTGCTGTCCGCCGGCCACGGCTCGATGTTCGTCTACGCCTGGATCCACCTCGCCGGCTTCGACCTGCCGCTCCAGGAAGTGAAGAACTTCCGCAAGCTCCACTCCAAGACCCCGGGTCACCCCGAGTTCGGCGAGACCGTCGGCGTCGAAGCCACCACCGGCCCGCTTGGCCAGGGCACGGGCAACATCGTCGGCATGGCCGTCGCCGCCAAGATGGCCGCCGCCCACTTCAACACCGCCGAACATAAGATCTTCGACCACATGGTGGTCGGCCTCGCCGGCGACGGTTGCCTCCAGGAAGGCATCTCGCAGGAAGCCGCTTCCTTCGCCGGCCGCTTCGGCCTCGATAACCTGATCATGCTCTACGACTCCAATGACGTCACCCTCGACGCCATGGCCTCGAAGACGCAGAACGAGGACACCGCCAAGCGCTACGAAGCCGCCAACTGGGAAGTCTTCACCGTCGCCCAGGGCAACGAGCTCGCCCCGATCGCCGCGGCCCTCGACAAGGCCCGCGCGAGCAAGAACGGCAAGCCGAAGCTGATCATCTGCAAGACCGTCATCGGCAAGGGCATCGCCGAAGTCCAGGGCACCTCGAAGGGCCACGGCGAAGCCGGCGTGAAGTTCGTCGACGCCTCCCGCAAGGCCCTCGGCCTCCCCGAAGAGAAGTTCTTCGTCTCCCCCGAGACCCGCGCCTTCTTCGCCGCCCGCAAGGTCCGGCAGGCCGCCGCGCATGCCGAATGGCAGAAGACCTTCGCCGCCTGGTCCAAGGCGAACCCCGAGAAGGCCGCGCTCCTCGCCAAGGCCCAGAAGGGCGACCACGGCGACGTCCAGTCCCTCCTCGCCGCCATCCCGGAGTTCGGCAAGAACTCGCTCGCGACCCGCGTCTCCGGCGAGACCTGCATCAACGCCGTCGCCAAGGCTTCGCCGCTCGTGCTTTCCGGTTCGGCCGACCTCCACGGCTCGACCAAGAACTACATCAAGGACGCCGGCGACTTCGACATCGCGACCCCGGCCGGCCGCAACCTCTACTTCGGCATCCGCGAGCACGTGATGGGCGCCATCCTCAACGGCATGGCCTACCACGGCGTCTTCAAGGGTTCCGGCGCGACGTTCCTCACGTTCTCCGACTACCTCCGTCCGTCGATCCGCGTGGCCGCCCTCGCGAAGCTGCAGGCCTTCTACATCTTCACGCATGACTCCGTCGGCGTCGGCGAAGACGGCCCGACCCACCAGCCGGTCGAGACCGTCAGCGCCCTGCGCTGCATCCCGAACCTCGACGTGGTCCGCCCGGGCGACGCCGAAGAGACCGCCGCGGCCTTCGCGCACGCCGTCGCCCGCAAGGACGGCCCCGTCGCGCTGATCCTCTCCCGCCAGAACGTCCCCTCCCTCGACGCCATCCCGGTCGCCACGCGCCGCCAGGGCGTGCTCAAGGGCGGCTACGTCCTCCGCAAGGAGACCGCCCCCCTCACCCACATCATCATCGGCACGGGCAGCGAACTCTCGCTCGCCCTCGCGGCCGGCGAAGAACTGGGCGCCGGCGTCCGCGTGGTCTCGATGCCCTCGATGGAAGTCTTCGCGCGCCAGCCGAAGGCCTACCAGGAGGAAGTCCTGCCCTCTTCCTGCGCGAAGCGCGTCAGCATCGAAGCGGGCGTGACGCTCTCGTGGGGACGCTACGTCGGCACCGCCGGCAAGGCCATCGGCACCGACACCTTCGGCCTCTCCGCCCCGGGCGACGTGGTCATGAAGGAGCTCGGCATCACCAAGGAAGCCGTCGTCGCCGCCGCCAAGGCGCTCTGAGCGCCGAGCATCGGACGCACCGGAGACCGGCGCCCTCGGGCCGCCGGTCTTCTTGTTTTTACTTCGCCTCCCGGAGCTGCGAAAGCCCGACCCGGAAAAGGTCGCCCTGCTCCGAACCGATGAGCAGATGGTCGCGGTCGCCCCAGGCGCAGCCCTCGAGCTGCGGGGAAAACAACGGCGGGGACAGCGGCGCGTGCCTGGCCCGCCCGCCGAAGAAATCCTCGCCGGCCGCCGGCAGGTCGAAGACCCAGACGTTGCGATAAGTCAGGATCGCCAGGCGGGTCCGGTCCGGCGAGAGGCTGGCGTCGGTGACCATCCCGCCGACGTCGAACCGCGCCAGCTTGACCAGGCTCGCGCGGTCGCCCGCGGCGGGGATCTCCGCCCGCCAGAGGTCGGTGAGCGTGTCGCGCCGGTGCTTCGTCAGGAGGTAGAGCCTGCCGCGCAGGAAGAACATCGCCTCGCAGTCGCGGGCGAGCTCGGGGTCGGGAAACGCGGTCTGGTCGGGCCAGGCGAAGACGACCTTACGGACCTCGGCCACCTCCGCGGCCCCCGGCGCGGGCTCCTTGAAAAAGTAGCAGGCGAGCTCCTTGCGCCGGGACAGGTTGTTGCCCACGTCGCCGACGACCATCATCCCGTGTTCGTCGCCCGCGATGGCCTCCCAATCGACATTGGCGGCGCCGCGGAGCGTCGGACCATCCCAGGGACCGCGCGGGCCGTCCACCCGGCTGCCGTCGGCGCGGAGCGGCACGATGCGCGGCGGCGCGCCCGAATCGGAAAGCGTCCAGAAGACGCCGGGCATCGCCGGGCTCGGCCAGAGCGCGGAACATTCCGGGATGAGCGCGGGATCCATCCTGCCGACGCGGCGGAGCGGCAGCGCCGGCATCTCCTCGGTCACGCGACGGAGGACCGGCGGCTCGGCGGCGACGACGGCGGCCCAGCCGAAGAGAGCGAAGAAGACCGCGACGCGCATGGCCGGCACCTTACGGCGGCCGCCCGCCGCCTGGCAATCCGACGACCTCGCTTTTGCTGTCGAAATCAGGTTCCGACCGCCCATCCTCCCGACATGGCCAGGAAATCCGCGCGCTCGCTCTGGACGGACAAGCTCCGGGGCGTCGCGTCGACGCCGACCGGGGCCAGGTCGCCCCGCGTCCGCAAAGCCGCGCCGGCGCCGGCGGGCCGGGGCTGCCGGGCCATCATCCTCGGGATCGACCCTTCCCTGCGCGGCACCGGTCTGGCCGTCATCGACGCCCGGACCGAGCCGATGCGCCTGCTCGCCAGCGTAACGGTGAAACTCGGCCCCAAGCTCGCGCCTTACGAGTGCCTCGGGCGCATCGCCGACGAGGTCGAGCGCCTCGCCCGCGCGCACGGCGTGACGCACGCCGCCATCGAAGAGACCATCTACGTCCAGAATTTCCGGACCGCCCAGGCCATGGGCGCCTCGCGCGGGGCCGCGCTCAGCGTGCTGCCGCGCCTCGGCGTGAAAGTCGGCGAATACGCCCCCACGCGCATCAAGCTGGCCGTCGCCGGCCACGGCGCCGCCAAGAAGGAACAGGTCGGGCGGATGATCCGCTCGGTCCTCGGGCTGGCGACGGAGCTCGCGCTGGACGAATCCGACGCGGCGGCCGTGGCGCTCTGCCACGCCTACACCGCCCGGCCGTGATCAGGGTTCCTCGCTGACGGCGAACTCGTCGTGGCGGCCGCGGGCCTGGCTCCAGCGGGCCATGATCTCGTCGAGCGGCACCGGACGGACATGCTGGCGGAGGTTGTAGGCGCCGGCGTCGAGGCAGGCGCGCAGCTGGCCCCAGACCGCGGCGTAGGAACGCGAGAAGCGGAGGGACTCGTCGCGCAGGAGGCTCGACACGTGGCAGCAGCCGCCGACCTCGGTGACGATGAAACGGCCGGCCTTGAGGTCTTCGGCCGACGGCGCGCGCAGGTCGAAGCGGGCGAAATGCAGGCCCGGGAAACGCTTGGCGAACTGGGTCACGGCCGCGTCGAGCTCGACCGTCGCGAGATCGGCGCGATGCCGGCAGCGCGCGCCGTGGCCGTAGCTGCCCGTGAGGTTGAGCGTCACCTTCTGGCCCGCGGGGATCACGCGGTTGAGGTCGCGGGCGTGGCAGCGGAGGAAGAGGTGGGCGCGGGAGACCGCGACCTCGTCGAGCCAGATGAGTTCCTCGAGGGTCTGCTCGCCGTCGCCGCGCACCGTGACGTCCTGCTTGTAGACCACCGCCATGATGCGGCCGTCGTCCTTGCCGGGGTTGCGCCGCCAGACGACCTCGAACTCGAAGCCGGGGATGAATTTCTGGAGCAGGAAATCCTCCGCCGCGCCCGCGACGAGACGCTCCAGCTGCGGCTGGGAGTGCACGAAGCGGAGGCCGGCGCCGTCCTCCGCGACCTCGGGCTTGAACACGAGCGGGAAGCCGTGGCAGACGGCGAAGGCCGTCGCCTGCCGGACGCGTTCGTCCGCCGCGTCTTCGAGCGAGAGCGCGAGCGTCGGGCAGCAGCGGGAGTCGCGCTGGAAGGGGCGCAGCAGGAGGGACTTGGAGTCGCCGATGAAGCCGCCGACGCGGCCGAAGGCCGGGTTGGCGGACGCGAAGGCCGTGAGGCGGCGGTGACGCAGGCTCAGGAAGACGATGTCGAGCCGCACCGGCAGGTAGAGCAGCCAGCCCGGCCACAGCGAAGGCTGCAGCAGCCCGCGGATCTTCATCACGATCTCGCGCCGGCCGCGCCAGGTCATCGCGGGGAGCACCCAGTGCGTGCCGAACCAGATCAGGGCGAAGAGACCGATCACGATCCACGCGGCGTACTGCTTGTAGCGCGGGAACTGCTCCATGAAGGGGGGCCCGAGGGTGCCGCCGAGCAGCATGAGCACCGGGGTCCACACCAAGGCCGCGGTGAAGAGCAGCATCGAGAGCCGCGGCAGGCCGAGACGCAGGATGCCCGCGGTCACGAAGGTCGGCACGCGGCTGGCGGGGATGAAGCGCGAGCTGACGATGACGAGCATGCCGCGGGGCGAGCCGAACCAGCCGGCCATGCGATCGATCTCGTGCTCCTTGACGAGCCACTTGAGCGGCGCCTGCCGGAGCGCGCCGCGCCCCAGCCAGCGGCCGAGCCCGTAGAGGACCATGTCGCCGATGAAGATCCCGACCGTGCAGGCGAGGGCCGCCCACCAGAAGCCGATGATGCCCTCGGCGGCGAGCAGGCCGGCGGCGAGGCACGTCGGATCCTCGGCCACGAAGGTGCAGAGGATGATGATGAGGAGCAGGATCCAGAAGCGCGCGCCGTCGGACACCACGAGCTCCGGGTAAGGTTCCTGCGCGGAGACCGGCGCGGGGCGCTTCCCGGCCATGCCGGCCTCGGCGGAGGCGATGAACTCGGCGATACGCGGGGCCGCCGCCGCGCCGACCTCGGGCCCGTGGCCGCCCTCGAGCTCGAGCAGGCGGGCCTGCGGCATCAGCCGCGCGGAGTAACGGGCCGCGTCGACCGGCGCGATCCAATCGGACTTGCCATGGATGACGAGCACCGGGCCGTCCCAGGCGCGCAGCATCTTCTTGGCGTCGGAGAGATCGCTGTCGAAGAACACGCCCGAATAGCCGCGGTTGTAAGGCAGCCGGTCGGCCAGCCCGAAATGCGGCGTGGCGACGTCGAGCAGCACGAACGGGAGGTGGTGGAAGAAATAGACGAACTTGTTGGCGACGGCGTTGCCGAGGAGGGTGTATTCCTGGGCGCCGGGAGCGGAGACGAAGGTCAGCGACGCCACGCGGTCCGGGTGCTTGGAGGCGAGGGTGAGGACGACGGCGCCGCCCATGCCTTCGCCCACGAGATGGAAACGGCCGCGGCCGAAACGACGGTCCAGTTCCAGAAGGAGGTCGTCGGCGATGGCGTCGTCGCCCATCGAAGCCCGCGAGCGATGCGCGGAGGTCGGCCAGCGGGCGACGTGGACCTGCCCGAGTCCGACCGCCCAGTTGGGTTGACCATCGAGGAAGGTCTCGCGCCACTGTTGCTCGCCGCGATCCGGCAGGCTGGGCATCACCACGACCGGCAGGGCGCCGGCCGGACCGGGCGGCCCGACTTTGGCGACCTCGATGGCATGGGCCAGTTCCGGCTTGGGCTGACGGTCGGCCGAGGTGACCCAACGGGAGACCAGGACCAGCAGGACATAGGCCGCCAGCACGATCCACTTCACCGGAACGCGCCCGAGGTTGCGCTTACGTTCGGCGAGGGTGGGCATCCGACCCTCATCAAAGGTCGTCGGCCACCCGGGGCAAGACGGGAAGGGCGAAACCGAGGCGATTGGCCGATTTATGGCTTCCGTAAAGGAGCCAACCCCTCTTGTCTTCCCCTACGTGCAATCCACCGGAAAGGAACTCCCAGGCCTCAGGGTCACCGTCGACAAGGTGGTGCACCATCGTGACGCCAACTTCCCCCCGGAGACGCCCCACGCGTTCGTCTACTTCCTGACCATCAGCAACCTCTCGCAGGAGACGGTCAAGCTGCTGGGGCGGAAATGGATCCTACGGGGGGCCGACGGGCAGGTCGAGATCGTCGAAGGCGACGGCATCGTGGGCGAGACCCCCACCCTGCCCCCCGGCGAGAAATTCTCCTACAACAGCTATCACCTCGCCGGAGGCCCCGTCACCGCCGAGGGCTCCTTCCACGGCACCACCTTGGGCGGCGAGCGCGTCTTCACGCGCATCCCCGTCTTCGCGATGACCCCTCCCCCCGACCCTTCCTGATGCGACTTACCGACCTCAATTCCGGCCGCGAAATCGGCGCCAACTGCATGCTCGCCGAATTCGGCGGCCTGCGCCTGGTGTTCGATTGCGGCCTTCACCCGAAGCACTCCGGCCGCCAGGCCCTGCCGCAGATCGGCAAGATCCAAGGGAGCGTCGACGGCGTCATCCTGACCCATTGCCACCTGGATCACCTCGGCTCCCTGCCGCTGCTGCTGAAGCAGCACCCCGGGGCCCGCGTCTTCGCTTCCGCCGCCACCACGCTCTTCGTCCGCCGCCTGCTCAGCAACTCCATCCAGGTGATGAAGCGGCAGCGCGAGGAGACCGGCAACCCGGACTACCCGCTGTACGTCGAGAGCGACGTCGAACGCGTCGAGCACGCCTTGGCGGCGGTGCCGCTCGCCAACCCCCGTATCATCGGCCGCGGCGGCGAGGAAGTCGCGCTGACGTTCCACCTCGCCGGGCACGTCGCCGGGGCCGTGGGCTGCCTGGTCGAGCACCGTCGCAAGAAGCACTTCTTCACCGGCGACGTCCATTTCCAGGCCCAGCGCACCGTCGCGGGGGCCAATTTCCCGCGCACGCCGGTGGACACGCTCGTGATGGAATGCACGCGCGGGGCGACCATGACCGTTCCCTCCTTCAACCGCGGCCGCGAAGAGCAGCGCCTCATCAAGGCCATCAACGAAGTCTGCGACGAAGGCGGCTCGGTGCTCCTGCCGGCGTTCGCCTTCGGCCGGATGCAGGAGATCCTGCTCCTGCTCCAGGAAGCCGCCGACGCGGGCGACCTCGCCGACGTGCCGATCTTCTGCTCCGGCCTCGGCATGGACCTCTGCGACTACCTCGACGCCGCCAGCAAGAAGACCAAGCAGGTGAAGTTCAGCCGCCAGATCCTGCGCGACCTCGGCATCCTGCCCCTCTCGCGCAAATACACCCAGCCCGGAAAGAACATGCCCGAGCGCGGCATCTACCTGCTCTCGAGCGGCATGCTCGTCGAGAAGACGCCGGCCTGGCGCGTCGCCGCCAACATGCTCGACCATGAGGAGAACGCGGTGTTCTTCGTGGGCTATTGCGACCCGGAGACCCCGGGCGGCGAGCTGATCGGCCTCAACCCCGGCGGCGAGTTCAAGTTCAAGTCCCTCGACCACACCTCGACCCTGCGCGCCAAGGTCGAACGCTTCCACCTGAGCGGCCACGCCGACCGCGAGGAGCTGGTCGATTTCGCCAAGGATCTCGCCCCCAAGGACATCATCCTGACGCACGGCGATCCGCCCGCGCGGGCCTGGATGAAGGAGACCCTCGCGGCCGCCCTGCCGGGCACGCGCATCCACGACCCCGAACCCGGCGTCCCCCTGGAACTGTGACCCTGCTGCCGCAGTCCGTCGAAGACTGGCGCGAGTTCACGCTCACGCGCGGTCCGCGCATGGCGGCGGAGGCGTTCCTGATCAAGCTGGCGGCGATGCCGGCGGCGGAGCAACGCGCCGCCCTCTGCGGCCTGCCCGACGCGCGCGCGCTGACGCAGCGCTTCGAGGCGGCCTGGCCGCTGCGCGAAGCCGCCCTCGGCGGCGTGCCGTTCCTCACCAAGGACCTCTATTTCCGCGAGGGCGAACCGACCTACGCGGGCTCGACCTTCCTCCCCGAGGAGATCGGCGCGGCGCGGGCGACCTCGTCGCTGCCCGCCGCGTTCGCCGACGACGCCGGCGCCGTCGAGTGCGGGCGGACGCAGCTCAACGAATTCGCCTTCGGCCTGTCGGGCGAGAATCCGCATTTCGGCGACTGCCCCCACCCGGAGCGCGCGGACCTGCTCGCGGGCGGCTCGAGTTCGGGCTCGGCGTTCGCGGTGGCGCGCGGCCTGGTGCCCTTCGCGCTCGCGACCGACACCGCCGGTTCGATCCGGGTCCCCTGCGGCTACTGCGGCGTGTGGGGACTGCGGCTGACGCCGGATGTCGCGCCCGTCGGCGACATCTTCCCGCTGTCGCCGGGCTATGACACCCAAGGCTGGATCGCGCGTTCGGCCGCCGACCTGCGCCAAGTCTCCGCCGCGGTGCTCGGCGAAGCCCCGCCCGCAGGGGCGGGCCTCTGGGCGGGCGACCTCGGCCTGGGCATCCCGCCGGCCGACCTGGCCGCCATGCGCGCGACGGCCCTGCGCGCGGGGGCGCAGGAGGACCTCGCCGCGACGACCTTGCTGCGCGTCGCGCTCGCGGACGCCGCCGAGGCGTACCCCGTGCTGGGCGGGCACGCCGCCGCCCGCGTCCACGCCGGCTGGCTCGAACGCCGACGTCCCGACTACGATCCCGCCGTCTGGGCGCGGCTCGACGCGGGCCGACGCCGGACCTACGAGGAACTCCGCGCCGCGGAAGCCGTCCGCGCCCGCGTGACGGACGCGCTGCGCACGGTCTTGCGCCGGCACCACTTCATCGCGCTGCCGGCGACCTTCGGCGGAGCGGTCTCCAAGGCCCGCGCCGACGAGGCGCATCGCCGACGATTGCTCACGCTGAACGCGCCGGCGTCGCTCGCGGGCCTGCCCGCGGTGGTGGCGCCCGTCGCCCTGCCCGACGGGCTCACGGCCGGCGTGCAGTTCGTCTTCCCCGACCTCGCGAACTTCGGCTGGGACTCCGTCCTCGGCCGGCTGGGCTGATCAGAGCCGCTGCCGGCGCATGTGCGCGGACGGCTGCCCCAGCGCCTCGCGATACTTCGCGACGGTGCGGCGGGCGATCTGGACGCCGCGCTTGCGCAGCTCGACGGTGATCGCCTCGTCGGCCAGCGGCTCGGCGGGATTCTCGCGGGCGAGGATGTCGGCGATCATCTCCTGCACGCCCTCCTGCGCGACCGTGCCGCCGTCGGCGGTGGCCACGCCGGAGGTGAAGAACCAGCGGAACTCGCGGAGGCCGTGCGGCGTGAGCATCCATTTGTTGGCCGCGGCGCGGCCGACCGTGGTCTCGTGGACGCCCATCTCCTTGGCGACGTCGGTCATCGTCAGCGGCTTGAGCTTGGCGGGACCGTGCTCGAAGAATTCGGCCTGACGCTCGAGGATGATGTGCGCGAGTTTCTCGACCGTGCGCTGGCGCTCCTCGATGGCCCCGATGAGGAATTTGCCCTGGCGCATGCGCTCCAGGATGTAGGCCCGCTCTTTCTCGCCGAGGGCGTTGCCGGCGAGCATGTCCTTGTAGGCGGGGACGAGGCGCAGCTTGGGCACGTGGCGGTCGTCCATGGTCACCTTCCAGGTGCCGTCCCGGTTCGCCTCGACGACGGCGTCGGGCGTGACGACCCGGTTGTCGTCGCGGGCGAAGCGGCGCGCGGGCACCGTCTCGAGCTTGGCCAGTTCGGCCAGGGCCTCGCGGATGTCGTCCAGTTCGACGTCGAGCACGCGCGCGCATTCCTCGAGGCGGCGGCCCATCATGGGCTCCCAGCATTCGCCGACCAGGCGGGCGGCGGTCGAGAGGCTGCGGCCGCGCTGACGCAGCTGGGCGAGGAAACATTCGCGGAGGTCGCGGGCGCCGATGCCGGGCGGATCGAAGCCCATCAGCAAGGTGTGGGCCGTCATGACGGCCTCGTACGGCTGGCCGGAACGCAGCGCGAGGGTCGAGAGGTCCTCCTCGAGGAACCCGCGTTCGTCCAACGACGCGATGAGCAGCTTCAAGGCCTCCTGGACGGCGAGGTCGTCGGTCGCGCCGCGGGCCTGGTCGGCGAGGTGTTCGGCCAGGGAAGCTTCTCCCGTGGCGGACTCCAGCATGTGCCGGCGGCGTTCCTCGTCCTCCTGCGTGTAACCCTGGGAGCGGATCTCCTCGTAGTAGCTCTCGTCCCAGTCGTCCTTCATCCGCTTCAAGGCGTCGAAATCATCGTCGCCCAAGGCGAGTTCGCGGGGACCGTCGTCTTCGGGTTCCTCGGGCGCGGAGATCGTCTCCGACCCCTCGGAAGACACCGGCTCGACCTCTTCCAGCAACGGATTGGCGGCCAGCTCCGACGAGATCTCACGCAGGAGCTCGGCCGCCGGCACCTGCAGGATGCGGAGCGACTGGCGGAGCTGGGGCGTGAGGACGAGTCCCTGGACCTGCTTCTGAGATTGATTGATGCCTGGGTTGCTCATCGAGCTTCCCCGACAAAAGAGACTTCGGGCGTCGTTGGCAAAAGGTATCCGTCGCCCATCCGTCCGCTCAGCGCGCCCGCCGGGTCCAGCTGTCGGGCTCGGAGCAATGCCCGAGGCTGGCCGGCGTGAGGCGCGTCACCTTGCCGGTGAGGCTGTCCACCACCGCGAGCCATTCGCCTTGCGCGGCGACGAGATGTCGGCCGTCGGCGCACCACGTGGCGTGCGCCAAGGAGACCGGGCTGCTGGTCTCGATGGTCTTCACGGTGCCCGCCGCCAGGTCGATGAGGCCGAGGCGCAGCGAGCCGGACTGGAAGGTGAAGACCAGCTGGTCGGGGAAGACCGGATTCCAGCGCGGCTCCGTGCAATAGCTCTGTCCGGTGGAGACCGGGCGCAGGCCGCCGCCCGAGACGTTGGCGAGGTAGATGCCGGGACGGCCCGTCGGTCCGCCGGTGAGCGCGAAGCGGGTGCCGTCCGGCGACCACGCCGGATCCGTGTTCACCCACTGCTTGTTGGGCGCCTTGATCACGAGCGTCGGCGACTGGCCCTGCGGACCGGCGACGAAGATGTCCATCGTCTCCTTGTTGGAGGAGGCGAAGGCGATGCGTCCGTCGGGCCCGCTGCTCGCCGCGCCGAGCGCGCCGCGCGCGTTCACGATCACCTTGGAGGCCTCGCCGATGCCGTTGGTCGAGAAGATCTCCGGCCAGCCGGTGCGGAACGAGGAGATGAAATAGACGCGGGAGCCGTCGGCGGACCAGCGCGGACCGATCGAGGTGTTCCGATAGTTGGTCAGCCGGAGCATCTTCGACCGGGCGAGGTTCGTCACGTAGATCTCGGCGTGCCCCGTGTAGCGGGAGACGAAGGCGACCTTGGTGTCGGCGTAAAGCGGCTTGAGCTGCCAGCGGCGGCCCAGGCCGACGATGACGGCGTCGGCGACCTTGAGCGCGAGCTGGTCTTCGTCCTTGGCCTCGACGTTGGACGAGAAGGCGTAGGCGGCGTTGTCGCAGGCGACCGCCGCGGCCAGC
>JBDLWC010000055.1:0-2684 GCA_039804485.1 Verrucomicrobiota bacterium | reverse complement strand
CCGCCCTGTTCTCCTCGCTGACATTGAGGGAGAACATCGAGATGCCCATGCGCGAATTCCTCGGCTGCCCCGCCAAGGAAATCCGTCAGCTTGCGGAGTACAAACTCGCCCTTGTCGGCCTCGCCGACGCGATGGAGAAACTCCCGTCGGAGATCAGCGGCGGCATGGCGAAGCGGGCCGGCATCGCCCGCGCCATGGCCTTGGATCCGGAAGTGATCTTCCTCGACGAGCCGAGCGCCGGCCTTGACCCCGTCAGTTCCGGCAGGCTGGACGAACTCATCCTGCGCCTGCGCGAGGCCTTCGGCACCACGGTCGTCTTGGTCAGCCATGAGGTCCCCAGCATCCTCCGGACGGCCGACTTCTGCGTCTATCTCGACCCTGAGACGGGAACGATGGGGGGCTACGGGCCGCCGAAAGACTTCCTTCAGGCTGGCAAATCCCCCAAGGTGCACGCCTTCTTCACCCAGGCCAAATTCGACTGACCATGCGCCGTTCCGCCAACATGACACTGATCGGGGCCTTCGTGGCCGGCGGCATCGCGCTCATCATCGCGGCCGTGATCCTCCTGGGCGCAGGTTCTTTCACGGGCTCCAAGCCCGAGGCCATCGCCTATTTCGACGATTCGGTCAGCGGGCTCGATATCGGCGCTCCCGTCAAATTCCGCGGCGTCACCATCGGGAAGGTCAGCCAGGTGCTTCTGCGAACCTCCGGCCAGTCGGCGAGCGACAACGCCGTGCCCGTGGTGCTCGAGTTCGCCCCTGACCTTCTCACCCGACGCGGCCTCGACCAGGCCCTCCTGCAAAAACAAGGCCTCCGCGGCTCCATCGAAAAAGGGCTCAGGGCGAAACTGCAGCAGCAGTCGGTCATCACCGGCGTCCTTTTCGTCGAGTTGGACTACTTCCCCGAATCGGCCTACCGGCTCCATGACCCGGCCGGCGCCCTGCCCGAGATTCCGACCCAGACCTCGAACCTCGGCGCCTTGACGCGCGCCGTCTCCCAGACGCTGGATCAGCTCAGCCGCATCGACTTCATCGCCATCACCAAGAAGTTCGACTCCATCCTCGCGCGCATCGACCAAGGCGCCTCGCAGATCGAGTTCGGCAAGATCAACGGCAACCTGGTGGAAGCCTCCGCCAACATCTCGAAACTGACCGGCGATCCTGCGCTGAAGACGGCCGTGGCCGATTTCTCCGCCGCGATGCGGGGCGTCGACGCCCTCGTGCGCCGGTTGAGCGGCAAAGTGGACCCGGTGGCGGACGACCTGAGGGCGATGGCCGCATCCGGACGCGCCGCCCTCGACCGCCTGAACGAGACCGCCGACCACCTCAGGGTCCTCACCAAGCCCGGTTCGCCCGCCCGCCGTGACCTCGATCAGGCGATGGCCGACGTCTCCGAGGCCGCCCAGGCCATCCGCTCGCTGGCCGACTTCCTCGAACGCAATCCTGAGACGATCATCCAAGGGCGCAGCCGCGCCCCCGTGAAGGAAGCCGCGCCCGCGGCTGAGACCAAATGATCCGGTCCCTGTCCGCGCTGGCCTTGGGCTGTTGCCTTTCCGGCTGCATCGTCTTCGACCGTCGGAGCGAGGCCGTCACCTTCCATCAGTTCTCGGCCCCCACGGCCGCCGCCACCCGGACCGCGCCCATGGTGTTCATCCCCCGCACGATCCTGCCCGCGGGCTTGAGGCGGGCGAACATCGTCCTGATGGACGACACGGGTCGCGCGAGGCTGGACGACAATCATCGCTGGCTCGCGCCCCTCGACCGGGCCGTCTCCGAAACGGTCGGCCGCCATCTGACGCGTCTCACGGGGCTGCCCGCCACGGCGCAGGCGCCCGCCGGCGAGCACGTGGTGCTCTTGCTCACGCTCGACAAGATGGAGCTCGCGCCTGCCGCCGAGGCCGAGGCAGAGAAATCGATCTTCTCCCTTCCCGGTGCGACCCGTCCCGCGGATGCCGTCATGCAAGTCACCGCCCGCTGGGAAAAAGCCGACGGGACGTCGCTGTCGGTCCGCGTCCATGCCCGCCGCCGCGTCTTGAAAGAACCGGCCGCCGATGCTTTTGTCCGCGCCCAGTCGGCCAACCTCGGCGAGATCGCCGCCGAAATCGCATCCGCCCTGCCCCCTCTGACCCCATGAGCACGACTCCTTCACCTCGGCCCAACGGCTTCTCCGAAGCCACCGGCGAGATCTGTTACGACCTTCCTTCGGCCTACGTGCCGCACCCCGGCACGGGCCTGCTGCACCTTCCCCGATTCCTCGCCAAGATCCGCAAACACCTCCGCGGCGAGCTGCCCAAGTCATATCAGCGTAATTTCTGCAAAGGCTTCGACCGTTTCCTTTGCCTGCATCTCGGCGTCGACCCGGAGCAGGTCATCGCCTGCGTAAGGGAAGCCCGTGACGACGCCGACCTCGACGCCCGGCTGAAAGCCCTCTTCCCCTCCGATCTCCGCGTCCATGTGTGGAACCGCGAGCTCGTGCAGAAAGGCATGAGCGAGATGGGCCGCGAGGCCCTCGATGACGCGAAACGCAAGATGGGCTCGGCCCATCGCACCGATGTCATGTCGTTCGCCGACATGATCGACTTCGACGAAGGACGCATTCTGTGAACCAACAAGACCCCCATCCCAACCGCCTGGTCATCCGGGGCATCGCCGCGCTGCTCGCCTGCCTCAAGCACCATCCCCGGG
>JBDLWC010000054.1:0-3168 GCA_039804485.1 Verrucomicrobiota bacterium | reverse complement strand
CGGATCCGGGCCGGCGAAATAGACCCAGTCGTCCGGGAAACGCAGCGGGAAACGGCGCACCACCAGCAGCTTGGTCGCGACGTCGGCGACGATCGCGGCCAAGCATACCGTCCAGAAAGACAGATAGGGGCGGAGCCGGACGAACATGCTGCGGGTCGGGCTCAGGAATCGCTCGGGTCGTCTTCGCCGCCGCCGCCGCCCGTGCCGAAGCCGACCTCGTCGCCGATCTCGCCCAGCGGATTGCCGCCGCGCCGGCGATGGGCGCGACGATTACGTTCCAGCTCCTTCTGCCCTTCGAGGGAATAGCGGGTGAACGGGACCGCGGTCAGACGGGCGACCGGGATGACCTTGCCGGTGATCTCGCAGGTGCCGTAAGAGCCCTTCTTCATGCGCTCGATCGCGTCGGCGATCTCCTTGAGGGCCTCCTGCTCGTTCGAGATGAGCGAAAGGGCGAAGTCGCGGTCCGCGGTGTCGGTGCCGGCGTCCGCGAGATGCTGCGAGTAACCGGACAGGTCGCCCGCGTCGTCCTTGCCGGACTTCTTGAGCGCTTCCTCGGAATGGAAGGCGAGGCCTTTGTGCAAGGCGTCGCGCATGTCGACGAGCAGCCGGTAATAGCGGCGGAACTTCTCCGGGACCTGCTTGGACTCGTCGACGAAACCTTCGCCTTTCCGGAAGGGGTTGGCGCCGCCGAGCAGGTCGGCGATGGAGGCGGTGGCGATGTTGTTGGAACGGTTGCCCTGCGAGCGGGCGGCCGCGGCGGCTTTCTCGCGCGCCTTGCGCTCTTCGTCAGGGACCCAGAGGTTGAGCTTTGACTTGGATTTGGTGCGCTTGTCCAGGTAGGCCTTCAAGTCCGCGAGGGTGTAGTATTGGAGCTTCGGGCGGACCTTCACGTCGAGGGCGTCGGCCTGGTCGTGCACGACCCGATGCTTGTCCAGCAGGCCCTTCTGCACGGCGTGATCCACCTTGGGCGCCTTAGGGGCCTTGACCGCCTTGGCGGGAGCCGCCGCCTTGGCGTTCTTGGCGGGCACGACCGGAGCCGGAGCCTTCTTGCCCTTGGCGACCGCGGCCGGCGCGGCCTTGGCGGCCTTCAGCGGGGCGACGGGCTTGGTCACCGCCTTGGCGACGACCTTGGGAGCGGACTTCGCCGCAGGCTTGGCCGTCGGCTTCGACTTCCCCCCCTTGGCGACCGGGACGGGCTTCTTGACGAGTTTCTTGGGCGCGGATTTCTTGGACATCGGAAGTAAGGGTTAGAGTTGGGGATATTTTGCGAGCAAGGCTTCGCGGCAACGAGGAGACACCATACCAAATCTGCCGGCTTCGACAAGCGCGGGGACCCAGCGCCAGGAACGTGGGCAACGGACGCCCTCGGCCTTGTCGACCGCGAAGGCCAGCGGGGCGCCGGCTTGAGCCTTCAACTGGACGGAGGACACGATCCACACCTCCGTCAGGAGAGCCTGATGGGCCGTCAACAAGGCGAAGTCGGCATCAGCCGGGTCGCCGCTGACGACGACGGAGGCCTCGAGCGACTGGCCGATCTTCTTGTCCTGGCGAAGACGCTCCAGCGGGACATTGACCTGGGCGGCGAGCGCCTGGATGCGCGCCACGGCGGCATGGGCCGCGAGACCGGCGGCGTCCTCCCAGCCGGCATCGGCGGCCGGCCAGTCCTGGAGATGGATGTTCGTGGCGTCCGTGTACTCGGCCTTCGCATGGAGATGCGACCAGGCTTCGTCGGCGGTGAACGGGACGAACGGGGCGATGAGCCTGAGGTAGGCCCGCAGGACGAGGTCGAGGGCGGTCTGAGTCGAACGACGGAGCGGGTCGGCCGGCGCGGAGGTGTAGAGGCGGTCCTTGACGATGTTATGGTAGCTGGCGGAAAGCGCGCCGGTCGTGAAGCCGGCCAAAGCCGCGGCGGCCCGGTGGAACTCGTTGCGCTCGCAGGCGTCGGTGACCTCGCGGATGAGCTTGGCGGTCTCGACGAGCACCCAGCGGTCGACGGCGGTCAGCTGCGCGACCGGGACGGCGTCGCGGGCCGCGTCGAAATCGAAGAGGTTGCCGAGCTGGTAGCGCAGCGAGTTGCGCATGCTCCGGTACTGGTTCGAGATCGTCTCGAAGATCGCGTCGGAAAGCGGGATGTCGCTCTGGTAGTTCTCCGAGGCCACCCAGAGGCGCACGATATCGGCGCCGTATTTCTTCACGTAATCGTCGGCCGTCTGGGGCTTGCCGTCGGACTTCGAGATCTTCTGGCGCTTCTCGTTCACGACGAAGCCGTGCGTGAGCACGGCGCGGTAAGGCGCCGAGCCCTTCACCGCGACGGCGGTCCAGAGCGAGGACTGGAACCAGCCGCGATGCTGGTCGGAGCCTTCGAGATAAAGGTCGGCCGGCCAGTGAAGGTCCTTGTGCTTGGCGCAGACCGCGAGATGGCTCGAGCCGGAGTCGATCCACACGTCAAGGGTGTCGGTGCCCTTGCGCAGGTCCTTCGGCCACTCGGACGGCACGGGCGCGCCCGCGAGGATCTCCTCCGCCGAGGCGGCCCACCACCAGTCGCCCCCGCGCGTGGCGACCTGTGCGGCGACGTGGCGCACGACGGCGGCGTCGAGATAAGATTCGCCCTTCGAGGGAGAATAGAAAGCCGGGATCGGCACGCCCCAGGCGCGCTGACGCGAGATGCACCAGTCAGGGCGGCCTTCCAGGGCGGCCCGGATGCGGTTCTCGCCGGAAGCCGGGATCCACTTCACCGCGCCGACGGCGGCCAGGGCCTGCTGGCGCAGACCGCCTCGGTCGAGGCCCACGAACCACTGGTCGAGCGCGCGGAAGACGACGGGCGTCTTGGAGCGCCAGCAATGCGGATAGGAGTGTTCGAAGCTCTGCGCCTTGAGGAGCGCGCCGGCGGACTTGAGCAGTTCGAGCACGGCGAGGTTGGCCGGGTTCTTGCCGTCGGTCTCGAGGACGGTGACGCCCGCGAGGGCCGCGGGCACCTGGCCGTCGTCGGCGTAAGTGCCGTCGTCACGCACCGGGCAGTAAGGCGGGAGGCCGTAGCGGTTGCCGGTGTGATAGTCGTCGAGGCCATGGCCCGGCGCGGTATGCACGCAACCGGTGCCGGCGTCGGTGGTGACGTAATCCGCGAGGACGACCGGCGAGGCCCGGTCGATGAAAGGGTGCCTGGCCTGG
>JBDLWC010000053.1:0-9525 GCA_039804485.1 Verrucomicrobiota bacterium | reverse complement strand
GATGGAGGATAAGGTTGGCCTCGTCATCATTACCCGCAAGCAGGGCCGCGAACGGGCTGCCGGCGCCGGGCTCCTTGCGGGTGCGGATGTACTGGATGCGCCAGTGCGGATGGAGTTGTTCGGACATCGGGTCAGGAGGCGAAGCCCTTGGGACGGGCGAGGTGCCAATGGCACGCCGTCAGCACGATGCTGTCGAGCGTATCGTAACGAGGAACCCAGCCCAGTTCGCGCCGGACCTTCCCCGCATCGGCGTAAAGGGCGGGCGGATCACCCTCCCGGCGCGGAGCGAACTCATGCGGGACGGGGCGACCAAGGATCCGGCCCACGCTGGCGATGACCTCCTTGACCGAGTACGGTGTGCCCGTGCCGAGATTGTAGAACAAGGCCTGTCCGGGCTGACCCAGCTTCGGCAGGACGTCCAGATGGGCGCGGGAAAGGTCGTCCACATGCACGTAATCGCGCAGGCAGGTGCCGTCGGGCGTAGGGTAATCCGTGCCGAAGACCTTGAGCGGCGGCCGGCGGCCCAGGGCGGCGGCGATGGCGAGCGGGATGAGGTGCGTCTCCGGCGAGTGGTCTTCGCCGATCGCGCCGTCAGCGGAGGCCCCGGCGGCGTTGAAATAACGGAAGGCGGCGAAACTCAGGCCGCGGGAGACGGCGAGTTCGCGCAGGCGCCTTTCGACGGCCAGCTTGGTCGCGCCGTAAGGGTTGATGGGGTTCTGCGGGAGATCCTCCGCCATCGGCATCTTCTCCGGGACGCCATAAGTGGCGCAGGTGCTCGAAAAGACGAGTTTCGTCACGCCCTCCGCCAGCATCGCCTGGAGCAGGCCCTCCGTCCGGACCACGTTGTTCTCGTGATAGCGCTCGGGCTGCTGGACGGATTCCCCGACGTTCGTGAAGGCGGCGAAATCGATGACCACCTCCGCGCCGGTCTCTCGCAGGGCGGCGCGCACGGCGGCCTGGTCGCCCATGTCGGCGCGGAAAAGCCTCACCCCGGCCGGGACGGACTCCGCATGCCCGTAGGACAGGTCGTCCAGCACGGCCACCTTGTGCCCGGCGGCCAGCGCCTGCCGGACGCAATGGCTGCCGATGTAGCCGGCACCGCCCACCACGAGCACGTTCATGGCAGGCTGATAACCCCTGCCGGCGGGTCAGGCAAGCGGGATAGGGGCGGACGACGCTCCAAATCCTTGCCAGCGCCGTCCCGAACCTCCTATCTGCAGGGCTTCATGGACACTTCGGAAACAAAACCCGGCAGCTACGATTTCTCCGCCCTCGAGACGAAGTGGCAGGCCGCCTGGAAAGCCCGGTCGACCTTCCGCACCGAGCCCATCAGCTGCGGCAAGCCGAAATACTACGTCCTGGACATGTTCCCCTACCCCTCCGGCGCCGGCCTCCATATCGGCCACCCCGAGGGTTACACCGCGTCGGACATCCTCGCCCGCTACAAGAAAGCCAACGGCTTCAACGTCCTCCACCCGATGGGCTGGGACGCCTTCGGCCTGCCCGCCGAGCAGCACGCGATCGCCACCGGCGAGCACCCGGCCGTCCAGACCAAGCGCAATATCGACAATTTCCGCCGCCAGCTGCAGATGCTGGGCTTCGCCATCGACTGGGACCGCGAGCTCTCCACGACCGACGAGAACTACTTCCGCTGGACGCAGTGGATCTTCCTCAAGCTCTTCCGGCACGGCCTCGCCTACGTCTCCGAGAAGCCCGTCTGGTTCTGCCCCGCCCTCGGCACCGTCCTCGCCAACGAGGAAGTCCTGAACACCCCGGAAGGCCCCCGCTCCGACCGCGGCAACCATCCGGTCGAGCGTCGCCCGATCCGCCAGTGGGTCCTGCGCATCACCGCCTACGCCGACAAGCTCATCGAAGGCCTCGACCACGTCGACTGGCCCGATTCGACCAAGCGCCTCCAGAAGAACTGGATCGGCAAGTCCGAGGGCGCCGAAGTCACCTTCAAACTCGACGGCCACGCCGACACCCTGACCGTCTTCACGACCCGCCCGGACACCCTTTACGGCGCGACCTACATGGTCATCGCGCCCGAGCACCCGCTCATCGGCAAGCTGACCACCGCCGCGCAGAAACAGGCGGTCGAAAGCTACGTCGCCGCCGTCCGGAACAAGTCCGACCTCGAGCGCACCGACCTCGCCGACAAGAAGAAGACCGGCGTGTTCACCGGCGCCTACGCCATCAACCCCGTCAACGGCGCCAAGATCCCCGTCTGGACGGCCGACTACGTGCTGATCACCTACGGCACCGGCGCGATCATGGCCGTGCCCGCGCATGACGAACGCGACTGGGAATTCGCCAAGGAGTTCAAGCTCCCGATCATCCAGGTCGTCGGCTCGAAGGAGGCCGTCGACGTCAACGAGAAGCCTTGGACCGAAGACGGCCCGATGGTGAACTCCGGCCCCTTCGACGGCCTCTCCGCCATCGAGACGAAGAAGAAGATCACCGCCGACCTCGCCGCCAAGGGCCAGGGCAAGCTCGCCGTGAACTTCAAGCTGCGCGACTGGCTCTTCTCGCGTCAGCGCTACTGGGGCGAGCCCTTCCCGCTGCTCTGGGTCTCCCGCGAAGACTACGCGAAGATCCCGGCCGACTCCGAGGTGCGCGAGTTCCTGCCCAAGGAGCCGGTCACCTGCCAGCTCAACGGCGTCGAAGTCTGCGCCGTGCCGCTGACCTCCAAGCAGCTCCCCCTCACCCTGCCGACGGTCAAATCCTACCAGCCCTCCCCGACCGGCGACTCGCCGCTTTCGAAGGAGCCTGAATGGACCGAGGTGTGGTACGACGTCGCCTCCGGCGCGACCGTGCCGCAATCGAAGCCGCAGCCAGGCCCCCTCTGGGTCAAGGCTTCGCGCGAGACCAACACGATGCCCCAGTGGGCCGGCTCCTGCTGGTATTACCTCCGCTACATCGACCCCAAGAACGCCGAGGCCCTCGCCTCCAAGGCCGACCTGGAGTACTGGGGCTGCCCCGACTTCTACATCGGGGGCGCCGAGCACGCGGTGCTCCACCTGCTCTACGCCCGCTTCTGGCATCGCTTCCTCCATGAGATCGGCGTCCTGCCGACCGCCGAACCGTTCAAGAAACTCTTCCACCAGGGCCTCATCATGGGAGAGGACGGCGAGAAGATGTCCAAGAGCCGCGGCAACGTCGTGAACCCGGACGCCATCGTCAAGGACCACGGCGCCGACGCCCTGCGCATGTACCTGATGTTCCTCGGACCGCTCGAGGCCTCCAAGCCTTGGAACTCGGACGGCATCATCGGCATCACCCGCTTCCTCAAGCGCCTCTGGCGCCTGGCGGTCGACGAGAACACCGGCGCGGCTTCCGCCAAGCTGAGCGCCGACGGCGCCGAATCCGAAGAACTCGTCCGCGAGCTCCATCGCACCATCCAGAAGGTCGAGAAGGACATCGAGACCCTGCAGTTCAACACCGCCATCTCGCAGATGATGATCCTGATGAACGTCGCCGAGAAGTCCCCCGCCCTGCGCCGATCGACCGTCGAGGACTTCGTGCGCCTGGCCGCCCCGTTCGCCCCGCACGTGTGCGAGGAGATCTGGCAGCGCCTCGGCCATCAGGAGAGCGTCACCGCGGCCGGCTGGCCGAAGTTCGACGCCGCCAAGCTCGTCGAGACCACCGTCGAGGTCGTCTTCCAGGTCAACGGCAAGGTCCGAGCCACCGCCAAGGTCGCCAAGGACATCTCCAAGGACGCCCTCCTCGCGCTCGCCAAGGCCGACGCCGACGTGCTCAAGTTCACCGACGGCAAGCCCGTCGTGAAGGAGATCGTCGTCCCGGGCAAGCTGGTGAACATCGTCGTCGCCGGCTGACGCCCGCGCCACGCGCCGACAAAAAGGGCCCCGTGACGGGGCCCTTTTTCTTGGTCCGAGCGGACGAGGCTTACTTCGCCTCCGCCTCGGCGATGTCTTCCATCTTCACCGGCTCCATCCGAGGGACCAGCACATGGATGACCAGGAGGCCGATCAGATAAGCCGATCCGGCGATGAACCAGAGGATCGCGTAGGAACCCGTCCGCTGGAGCACCTCGCCGACCACGAAGGCCAGGAGCATGCCGCCGACGGCCCCGGCCATGCCGCCGATGCCGACGACGGACCCCACGGCCTTGCGGGGGAACATATCGGACGCGACGGTGAAGATATTGGCCGACCAGCCTTGGTGGGCGGCGGCGGCGAGCGAGACGAGGAAGACGGCGGGCCACATCCCGACGTCGTTGACGAAGACGATGGGGATGACGCTGACCGCGCAGATGCCCATCGCGGTCTTGCGGGCCGCGTTGACCGTCCAGCCGGCCTTGATCAGGCGGGAGGAGATCCAGCCGCCGCCGATGCTGCCGACGTCGGCGATCAGGTAGATGGTGACGAGCGGCAGGCCGATGTTCTTCAGGTCGACGCCGTGCTGCTTGTTCAGGAAGCCGGGGATCCAGAAGAGGTAGAGCCACCAGACCGGGTCGGTCATGAACTTGCCGATGGCGAAGGCCCAGGTCTGGCGGAACTTCAGCAGGCTGAGCCAGCTGACCTTGCCCTGCTCGTCGGGCGGATCGGATTCGATGTGGGCCAGTTCCGCCGCCGTGACGGTCGGATGCTGACGCGGGGAATGGTAGCAGATGGCCCACCAGACGACCCAGACGAAGCCGATGGCCCCGGTGATGATGAAGGCCCACTGCCAGCCCCAGGTCACGGCGATCCACGGCACCACGAGAGGAGCGCCCAACGCGCCGATGTTCGTGCCGGAGTTGAAGATGCCCGTCGCGAAAGCGCGCTCCTTCTTGGGGAACCACTCCGCGGTGGCCTTGATCGAGGCCGGGAAGTTGCCCGCCTCCCCGAGTCCCAGGAGGAAGCGCATCAGGGCGAAACCGGCGGCGGCGCCCGTCAGCGTGACGAACGCGAAGCCGGTCTTGGCGTCGATCTGCATCCACGGGAGGCTGAAGGCCGGCAAGAGGTGGGCGAAACCATGGCCCATGGCCGCCAGGCTCCAGAGTCCGACGAAGATGATGAAGCCCTTCTTGATGCCGATGCGGTCGATGATGCGGCCCGAGAGCAGCATGCCGATGGCGTAGGCGAACTGGAAGCTGAAGACGATCGCCGCATAGGTGCGCTCGTCCCAGCTGAACTCCTTCTCGAGGGCCGGCTTGAGGAGACCGATGACCTGCCGGTCGATGTAGTTGATCGTGGCGGCGAAGAACAACAGCGCGCAGACGATCCAGCGCTTGTTGCCGATTTTTCCGGGGGCTTCGGTCATAGAAAGGGGTTTTCCAAGGCAAAGACCCTTTCCGCGGTAAGTCCACCCCAGAAGTCCTGTTGACTGAGCGAGGCCTTAAACCCACTTTTCCCGAAGCCCATACCCATGTCGAAGCCGCGCGTCCTTATCACGACCACCTCGTTCCAAGACACCCCGGGCGACCACCATCGGCTGCTGAAGGAAACCGGCTGGGAGATCGTCACGGCCCGCGGCCCGCTCAACGAAGCCGACACCCTCGCGCTGATGGGCGATTTCGACGGCTATATCTGCGGAGACGACGCCATCACGGCCAAGGTCCTCGAGAAAGCCCTGCCCCGCCTGAAAGTCATCAGCAAGTACGGCATCGGCGTCGACAAGATCGACCTCAAGACCGCCACGGCCAAGGGCGTCCCCGTGCTCTTCACCCCCGGCGTGAACCACACCACCGTGGCCGAGCACGCCTTCCTCCTGCTCCTCGCCCTGGAACGCAACTTCCTCTTCCACGCCGACTCCACCCGGGCCGGCGGCTGGAAGCGTAAGACGGGCTTCGAGCTCCTCGGCAAGACCATGGGCATCGTCGGCCTGGGCCGCATCGGCAAGGAAGTCGCCGTCCGGGCCAAGGCCTTCGGCATCGAGCTCGTCGGCCACGGACGCCACTGGGACGAGGCCTTCGCCAAGCAGCACGGCATCCGCCGCATGGACACCGTCGAGGACCTGCTGAAGATCTCCGACTACGTCTCGCTCCACACCGACCTCAAGCCCGAGACCCAGAACCTCATCTGCGCCCGCACCCTCGCCCTGATGAAACCCGGCGCCCTGATCGTGAACTGCGCCCGAGGCGAAGTGGTCGACAGCGCCGACGTGGCGGCCGCCCTGAAGAGCGGCGCCCTCCGCGGCTACGCCTCCGACGTGCTGGACCAGGAACCCCCGCCCGCGGACCATCCGCTGACCAACCTGCCGAACGCGATCATCACGCCGCACATCGCCTCGCGGACCAACGAGAGCGTCGTGCGCCAGGCCTCCACCGCCGTGCATAACCTCATCGCGGCCTTCCGCGGCGAGAAGCCCGAAGGCGTCAAGAACCCCGAGGTCCCCTTCAAGAAGCATTTCTAAGCCTCATCCTCCCCTCACCATGTCCGAAGTCTTCCACGTCGTCCCCCGCGCCGCCCACGAGGCGCTCGTCACCGCCGCCTACGTCAAGCGCGGCTTCGGCGCCAAGGAGTCGGCCCAGGCCGCGCAGATGGCCAGCATGGCCACGCACCACGGCATCCGGACCCATAACTCCCTGAAGGCGCTGCACCTCGACGAGCTCTTCGGCTCCGGCGCCAAGGTCCCCGGCTGCACGCCCAACGCCACGGTCACCAAGAAGCCCTCCCGCTTCGAGGCCGCCGAAGTCTGGGACGCCCACCAGAAACTCGGCCAGGCCGTCGCCGTCGACGCCATCGAACGCTGCATCGAGCTCGCCGACAAATACGGCGTGGGCACGGTCTCCGTCGACAACGCCTTCCACTACCTCTGGGGCGGCGGCTACGTGATGGAAGCCGCCAAGCGCGGTTACATCGCCTACACGAACTGCACCGCCACGCTCGCGGAAGTCGTCCCCTTCCAAGGCAAGTTCCCCACGCTCGGCACCAACCCGCACTCCTGGGGCTTCCCGACGACCAAGGAGCTCGGCTTCCCGATCGTGATCGACTGGGCCACCTCCGTCATCGCGATGGGCCGCGTCCAGGTGCTCAAGCGCGAAGGCAAGATGCTGCCGCCCGACGCCGCCGTGGACAAGGACGGCAAGGTCACCCTCGACCCGAACGAAGCCGTCTCGCTCATCCCGTTCGGCGCGCACAAGGGCTACGGGCTGTCCCTCATCAACGAACTCGTCGCCGGCTACATCGGCGGCTCGCTCCCGACCATCCGCAGCCGCACGCACGTCCCCGGCGAGAAGCAGGCCTGCGCCTTCTTCTTCCAGGTCATCCATCCCGAGGCCATGAGCTCCGGCGTCTTCGCCCGCGGGCGCACCCAGGGCCAGAACGTGAAGGCCGTCATCGACGACGTCCTCGGCCACGGCAACGAGAAGTGCATGCTCCCGGGCCAGCTCGAGGCGACCTTCGCCGCGCGCAGCGAGAAGGCCGGCGGCCTGCTCTTCTCCAAGGCCGAGATCGAGGCCTTCAACGAGATCGCGGCCCACATCGGTCATCCGCCGTTCGACCTCGCCGCCCTGCCCACCGGCTGAACCTCTCACCCCACTCCCCCCACCATGGCTCTCCAGATCAAGTCGGCGAAGGAATGCGCCTTCGACCAAGTCTCCCTCGGTGAAATCATGCTCCGCCTCGACCCGGGCGAAGGCCGCGTGCGCACCACGCGCCAGTTCCAGGCCTGGGAAGGCGGCGGCGAATACAACGTCGCCCGCGGCCTGCGCAAGTGCTTCGGCCTCCGCACCTCCGTCTGCACGGCGTTCGTCGACAACGAGGTCGGCCGCCTGCTCGAGGACTTCGTCATGCAGGGCGGCGTCAACACCGACTTCATCAAGTGGCGCGAAGACGACGGCATCGGCCGCACGGTCCGCAACGGCCTCAACTTCACCGAACGCGGCTTCGGCATCCGCGGCGCCGTCGGCGTCCCGGACCGCGGCAACACCGCCGCCTCGCAGATCAAGCCGGGCGACTTCGACTGGGAGCACCTCTTCGGCAAGCTCGGCGTCCGCTGGCTCCACACCGGCGGCATCTTCGCGGCGCTCTCCGAGACCACCGCGCAGACCACCATCGAAGCCGTCAAGGCCGCCAAGAAGCACGGCACGATCGTCTCCTACGACCTCAACTACCGCCCTTCCCTCTGGAAGACCATCGGCGGCCTGAAGAAGGCCCAGGAGGTCAACCGCGAGATCGCCCAGTACGTCGACGTGATGATCGGCAACGAGGAGGACTTCACCGCGTCCCTCGGCTTCGAGGTCAAGGGCGTCGACCATAACATCTCCAACATCGAGACCCAGGCGTTCAAGGACATGATCGGCGAGGCCGTGAAGCAGTTCCCGAACTTCAAGGTCGCCGCGACCACCCTCCGCCGCGTGATCACCGCCACCAAGAACGACTGGAGCGCCATCTGCTGGCACGACGGGAAGTTCCACGACAGCATCCAGTTCCCCGAACTCGAGATCCTCGACCGCGTCGGCGGCGGCGACAGCTTCGCCTCGGGCCTGATCTTCGGCTTCCTCGAGCACAACGACGCCCAGAAGGCCGTGAATTACGGCGCCGCCCACGGCGCGCTGGCGTCCACGACCCCCGGCGACACGTCGATGGTCACCCGCAAGGAAGTCGAGAAGCAGCTCTCCGGCGGCGGCGCCCGCGTCGTGCGCTAAGCCTCAATCTCCCCGATACTCCATACTCCAAACTCGATACTCTAGCCCGATGTCCTCCCTCGAACTCTTCTCCCTCCAAGGCCGCGTCGCCGTCGTCATCGGCGGCACGGGCGAACTCTGCGGCGCCATGGCCGAAGGCTTCGCCTCCGCCGGCGCCCACGTCATCCTCGTCGGCCGCGACCCCGCCAAGGCCGACGCGCGTCTGGCCAAGATCAAGGCCGCCGGCGGCTCGGGCGAGTTCCTCTCCTGCGAAGCGACCAACAAGGCCGAGCTGGTCACGCTCCGCGACGGCATTCTCGCGAAGCACGGCAAGGTCGACGTCCTGGTGAACGGCGCCGGCGTCAATTCCCCCACCCCCTTCTTCGAGATCGACGAAGCCCAGCTCGACCGGATCCTGACGGTGAACGTCAAGGGCGTGGTGTTCGGCTGCCAGGTCTTCGGCGAAGCGATGGTCAAGGCCGGCGCGGGTTCGATCATCAACCTCGGCTCGGAATCCGGCATCCTGCCGCTCTCCCGCGTCTTCACCTACTCGGCTTCCAAGGCCGCGGTGCACAACCTCTCGAAGAACCTCGCCCGCGAGTGGGCCGAATACTCGATCCGCGTCAACACGCTGGTCCCCGGCTTCTTCCCGGCCGAGCAGAACCGCAAGCTGCTGTTCAACGACGACGGTTCGCCGACGTCGCGGACGAAGGCCATCTGGGGCCACACGCCGATGGGCCGCTTCGGCAAGGCCGAGGAACTGGTCGGTGCGGCGGTGTTCCTGGCGAGCACGAAGGCCAGCTCGTTCGTCACCGGCTCGGACCTGAAGGTGGACGGCGGTTTCCTGGCGCAGACGATTTAAAACACATGGCGATTCCTGATTTCCAAACCTTGATGCTGCCAATTCTTCGGTTGGCCGCCGATGGCAAGGAGCATGCCATCGGCGATACGGT
>JBDLWC010000052.1:0-9827 GCA_039804485.1 Verrucomicrobiota bacterium | reverse complement strand
TGCTCGCCGGGACGGACGCCGAGGATATACCCGTTGTTCTTCTTGAGGTCGTCGGCGATCTGCACCGGGCGGAACATGATCGAGATCCAGAAGTAGCTGAAGCCGAAGATGAGCAGCGAGTAGACGGCGTAGTAGAAGGCGTTGTTGCGCGAGAAGAAGTCGGCCCAGTCCTTGAGGAACGCCAGCGTCGGGAAATAGGTGCTCAGCGGGTTGAGCAGCATGGGCGGGAAGCTCATGATGGCGCCGGCGAAGATGACCGGCATCACGCCCGCGTAGTTGACCTTGAGCGGGAGGTAGTTGGTCTGCGCGCCGTACATCTTGCGGCCGACCATGCGCTGCGCGTACTGGATCGGGATCTTGCGGACCGCCTGGTTGATGGCGACCATGGCCGCCGTCACGGCGACGAAGAGCAGGATCATCCCGGCGGCCTTTTCCCAGCCATGGGAGTTCGCCGCGGCGGCGCCGATCTTGCCGCCGAAGGTCATGTCCACGAACGAAGTGAGGGCGCCGGGGATGTCGGCGAGGATGCCGACCGTGATGAGCACCGAAGTGCCGTTGCCGATGCCGCGCTGGGTGATCTGCTCGCCGAGCCAGAGCATCACGATGGAACCCGAGGTGAGGAGGCAGACGCCGAGACAGACGAAGAGCGTCTTGCTCTGCATCACGACGATCGTGCCGGTGAAGTTGCCCAGGCCGAGGGCCTGGCCGACCTGCTGCGGGTTGCAGAAGGCGCCCAGGAGCAGCGCCGACTGGACGATCGCGATGACGATGGTGAGATAGCGGGAATACTGGGCGACCTTCTGGCGGCCGACCTCCCCTTCCTGCTGGAGCCGGGCGATGGACGGCACGACGGCCGACATCAGCTGCATGATGATCGAGGCGCTGATGTACGGCATGATGCCCAAGGAGAAGACGGCCCCCTTGAGGAGCGCGCCGCCCGTGAACATGTTGTACATCGCGACCACGCCGCCCGACGACTTGTCAGCCATCGAGTGGTAGTAATCCATGATGTCCTTGGGGTCGATGCCCGGCAAGGGGATGTTCGCCCCGATGCGGGCCACGAACACCAAGGCGATGGTGGCGATCAGCCGGGCCCTGAGCTCAGGGATCCTCCAGCAATTGGCGAAGGCCGCGAACATCGGGGTCGGAGATGAGCCGAGGCTCACTCGGCGGCGGTCGTCTTCGGAGACTCGATGAGCACGGCCTTGCCGCCGGCCTTCTCGATCTTGGCCTTGGCTTCCTTGGAGAAGCGGTGGGCCTTGACCGTGACGGCGCGAGTCAGCTCGCCGGTTCCGAGGATCTTGAGGAGAGGGGCGGCCGAGCGGAGCACGCCGGCGGCCTTGAGTTCCTCGAGGCCGAAGGTCTTGCCTTCGAGTTCCTGGAAGTCGCGGACGTTGAGGACGGCGTATTCGACGCGGTTGACGTTCTTGAAGCCGCGGTGAGGCAGGCGACGGTAGAGAGGCATCTGGCCGCCTTCGAAGCCGGGGCGATGGCCGCCGCCGGAGCGGGCCTTCATGCCCTTGTGACCACGACCGGAAGTCTTGCCGTGACCGGTGCCGCGGCCGCGGCCGAGGACCTTATGGCGGTGAGTGGAGCCCTTGATCTTGGGCAGAGAGTCGAGTTTCATGTCTGTGATTTCCGCTTAGGCGCGGAGAGCCTTGATTTGTTCGAGGGTGCGGAGCTTGGACAGACCGTCGAGGGTGGCCTTGACGATCGCCTGCGGGTTGTTGGAACCCATGGACTTCGAAAGGACGTCCTTGTAGCCGGCCACTTCGAGGACCGCGCGGACGCCGCCGCCGGCGATGAGACCGGTACCGGGAGCGGCCGGGCGCAGCATCACGACGCCGCCGTCGGCGTGGCCGATGACTTCGTGCGGGATGGTGTTGCCGCGGAGATTGACGCGGACGAGGGCGCGGTGGGCGCGGTCGGTGCCCTTGCGGATCGCATCGGGGACTTCCTTGGCCTTGCCGTAACCGACGCCGACGCGGCCCTTGCCGTCGCCCGCCACGACGAGCGCGGCGAAGTTGAAGCGACGGCCGCCTTTGACGACCTTCGAGCAGCGGTTGATGTGGACGACCTTGTCGTTGTATTCGGAAGCAGGTCCGTCGTTGCGGTTATCGCGACGAGGGCCGCGGCCGGGACCGCCCGGACCGTTGCGACGGCCGCCGGGGCCGCCAGGACCACCAGGACCACGACGATCGCCGCCCGGGCCGGAACGGCCAGGACCAGCGGAGACGGGGGCGGCGGGAGCCGCGGCGGAGGTGTTTTCTGCGCTCATGAAATTAGAAGGTCAGGCCGGCCTGGCGGGCGGCTTCGGCGAAGGATTTGACCGTGCCGTGGTAACGACGGCCCGCGCGGTCGAAGACCACGGTGGTGAGACCGGCGGCCTTGGCCTTGGCGCCGAAAGCAGCGCCGAAAGCGGTCGCGCCGGCGACGTTGGAACGGAGCTTCTGGCCGCGGAGGTCCTTGGAGGTGGTGGCGAGGGAGACGAGGGTCACGCCCTTGTCGTCGTCGATGGCCTGCGCGTAGAGGTGCAGGTGCGTCAGCTTGAGGGCCAGACGAGGACGGGCCGCGGTGCCGCGCACCGTCTTGCGGATGCGCCAGCGGCGCTTCTGCGCCAGGAGATTCTTCTTCTGCAGTTTCATGGAATGAGTTCGGTACGAGCGGATTAGGCCGTCTTCTTGCCTTCCTTGCGGCGGACGTATTCGCCTTCGACGCGGACACCCTTGCCCTTGTAAGGCTCGACCGGCTTGTAGAGCTTGATGGTGGAAGCGACCTGGCCGACCATGTGGCGGTCGGCGCCGGAGATCACCAGCTTGGTGCCATCGGTGACGACGACGGTGACGCCGGCGGGGATGGTGTAGCGGATCGGGTGGGAGTAACCGAGGGCGAGGTCGAGGACGTTGCCCTTGAGGATGGCCTTGAAACCGACGCCTTCGATGAGGAGGGTCTTGGTGTAGCCGGTGGCCACGCCTTCGACCATGTTACGGATGATCGCGCGGATGGTGCCATGGAGGGCGCCGGCGCTCTTCTTCTCCGTGAGATCGCTCACGTTGACGACCTTGGCGTCGGCGACGACGCCGATCTCCTTGGGGAAGGGTTTCGAGAGTTCGCCCTTGGGGCCCTTGACGACGACGACGTTGTCCTTGACGGACACGGTCACCTTGTCGGGGATGTTGACGGGCTGTTTGCCGATACGGCTCATGTAATTGTTTTTTGGAGGTGGGCGGGTTACCAGACCTTGGCGAGAAGCTCGCCGCCGACTTTCTGGCGACGGGCTTCGGCATCGGTCATGACGCCGCGGGAGGTGGTGAGGATGGAGACGCCCATGCCGCCGATGACCTTGGGCACGGAGCTGTAACCGGCGTAGATGCGACGTCCAGGGGTCGAGACGCGCTCGATGCTGGTGATCGCCGGGACGCCGGCGACGTACTTGAGGGAGAGCTCGAGGACGGGGAGGCCGTCGCGCTCCGCCTTGCGGACGGAAGCGACGTAGCCGGACTCGACGAGGATCTTGGCCACGCCTTCGCGGAGGCGGGACCACTGGACGGTGATCGCGGCCTTGTTCGCCTGGGAGGCGTTGCGGATGCTGGTGAGGAAATCCCCGATGGTGTCAGTAGAAGCGGACATGGTGGTATGGGTCTTGTGGGTTACCAGGAGGCCTTGGTGACGCCGGGAATCTGGCCGTTGAGCGCGAGCTCGCGGAAGGTGATACGGGAAAGGCCGAACTTGCGGATGAACGCACGGGGACGGCCGGAGATGGAACAGCGGTTCTTCTGGCGGACCTTCGACGAGCTGCGGGGCAGCTTGGCGAGCTTGCGCTGCGCTTCGTAGAAAGCCTCCTCGGAGACCTTGGGGTCGGCGAGGATGCCTTTGAGTTCGGCGCGCTTGGCGGCGTGCTTCTTGACGAGACGGTCGCGCTTGAGGGCGCGCTGAATGACGGACTTCTTGGCCATGCTGGTAAGTGTTAGGGATTAGGCCTTGGCGGCGGTGGCGGTGGCGGCGGCCGCGTCGGCGGCGCTGGAGCGGCGGAACGGCATGCCCAGGAGGCGGAGCAGTTCGCGGCCTTCTTCATCGGTCTTGGCGGAGGTCACGATCACGACATCCATGCCGACGTTGGCGCGCTGGGAACCGTCGGCCTGGGTCTCCGGGAAGATGGTGTGGTCCGTGATGCCGAGGGAATAGTTGCCGCGGCCGTCGAGACGGTTGGAGGTGCCGCGGAAGTCGCGGATCATCGGGAGAGCCACCGCGGTGAGGCGGAGGTAGAACTCCCACATGCGGGCGCCACGAAGGGTGACCATGCAGCCCAGAGGCATGCCTTGGCGGACCTTGAAGCTGGCGACAGACTTGGTGGCCTTGGTGATGACCGGCTTCTGGCCGGAAAGCTTGGTGATGTCCTTGACGACTTCGGCCATGTGGCCCTTGTCGGCCTCGGCCTTGAAGGCGGAGTTGAGGACGATCTTCTTCAGGTTCGGGACCTGATGGATGTTCTTATAACCGCGGCTCTTGATGAGTTCGGGGACGACCTTCTCGAGGTAGACCTTCTTGAGATAAGGGACGGATGCCATTTGCGTGTAGATTCTCGGGGGGTTTCGTCGGATTACTTCTTGGCGGCCTTGGCCGGCTTCTTCGCGCGACGGGCGTCCCAGAGGGAGCCGAGCATCACGTTGGAACGATGGATGGGGGCCTCACGCTCGGTGATGCCGCCCTGCCCGTCCTGGGTGCGCTTGAGGTGTCGCTTGACGAGGTTCAGGCCCTCGATGGTGACGCGCTCGTCGGCGCGGTCATAGCTGACGACTTTGCCGCGCTTGCCCTTTTCGGCGCCGGTGATGACGACGACTTCGTCGCCTTTCTTGATGTCGGTCTTGGACATGGTGTTCAGAGTACCTCGGGAGCGAGGGAGATGATCTTCATGAAGTTCTTGCTGCGAAGCTCGCGAGCGACGGGCCCGAAGATGCGGGTGCCCTTGGGGTTGCCGTTCTCGTCGAGGATCACGACGGCGTTGGTGTCGAAGCGCAGGTAGCTGCCGTCGGCGCGACGGATCGGGGCGACGGTGCGGACGATGACCGCGCGGCAGACGGAGCCTTTCTTGACCTGGGCGTCAGGCGTGGAGTCCTTGACGGAGCAGATGATGATATCACCCACGCCGGCGGTGTCGGTGAGCTGGCCGAGGCGGCGGATCATGCGGACCCTGCGGGCCCCGGTGTTGTCGGCTACTTCGAGCCGGGAAAGCATCTGGATCATTGTAAGAAAGGCGGAGGTTGGATGGAGAGGACCGATTAACCGTCGATGGACTCGGCGGCGATCTTCGCGGCCTCGACGACGCGGACGACGCGCCAGCGCTTGAGCTTGGAAAGCGGGCGGGTCTCCATGATCTCGACCTTGTCGCCGGGCTTGCACTCGTTCTTCTCGTCGTGCGCGTGCAGGACGGTGCGGCGCTTGACTTCCTTGCCGTACACGGGGTGCGGGACGGTGTACTGGAAGTTCACCTTGATGGATTTGTCTCCCGAGCGGGAGGCGACGAGACCCAGGAGGGTCTTGCGGTTAGAGCGTTCTTCGGACATCGGTAATCTGGTTAAGGGGTGGAATTACTTCTTCGCCGGGGCGGACTTGCCGGAGAGCACGGTCATGCAGCGGGCGATATCCCGGCGCAGGGCGCGGAAGCGGGCGGGATTCTCGACGGCGCCGGTCGCCTTCTTGAGGCGGAGGCTGAGGAGCTCCTCGCGGGCTTCGCGAATCCGTTTCTGGAGTTCGGCGGGGGCCAGGGGGCGGATCGCCGTGGCGGCGGTGGGCTTGTCTTTCCGGTAGGTGGGCATCGGTGAAAAGGGTCAGTTATGAGTGGTCGGGGCCGGGAGCATCAATACTTTTCGAGCTCTTCGCGGGCCACGAAGCGGCAGCGGAGCTGGAGCTTGGTGTCGGCGAGGCGCATGGCCTCGCGGGCCACGGTGATCGTCACGCCGCCCACTTCGAAGAGCATGGTGCCCGGCTTGACGCAGGCCACGTAGTATTCGACGCTGCCCTTGCCGGAACCCATGCGCACTTCGGCCGGCTTCTTGGTGACCGGGGTGTGCGGGAAGATGCGCATCCACATCTTGCCCTTGCGCTTCAGCGCGCGGGAGATGGCGATACGGGCGGCCTCGATCTGGTTGGCCGGAACGCGGCCGCGGTCGAGAGACTGGATGCCGAAGTCGCCGAAGGACAGAGTGTTACAGGCCGTGGCGTTGCCACGGATCTTGCCCTTGCGGTGCTTGCGCCACTTGGTGCGGGCAGGTTGGAGATTGGCCATGTTCGTCTATGAAGTTGAGGGGGTGAGGTTTAGAACTCGGAATCCTTGGTGCAGATCCAGCACTTGATGCCGACCTTGCCGGCCAGGGTGCGGGCTTCGGTGAAGCCGTAGTCGATGTTCTCGCGCAGGGTGTGGAGCGGCACGCGACCGACGCGGGCGGACTCCACGCGGGCGATCTCGGCGCCGCCGAGGCGACCGCCGAGACGGATACGGATGCCGTCGGCGCCGTTCGTCATGGTCGTCTGGACGGCTTTCTTCATCGCGCGGCGGAAGGAGATGCGGCGTTCGAGCTGCAGGGCGATGTTCTCGGCGACCAGCTGGGCGACGAGGTCGGGGCGCTTCACTTCGTTGACTTCGAGGATGATGTCGTCGATGCGGGCCTTGCCGGCGACCTTCTGGATCTCGGCGCGGAGATTCTTGAGCTCATCGCCCTTGCGGCCGATGACGACGCCCGGGCGGGCGGTCCAGATGCGCACGCGGACCTTCTGGCCGGCGCGTTCGATGAAGATGCGGGGCACGGCGGCCTGGCGGAGCTTCTCCTTGAGGTACTCGCGGATGCGGTAGTCCTCGAGGATGTTGGCCGGGAAATCGCGCTTGGTGGCGTACCAGCGGGATTCCCAGTTGCGGCGGACGGCTAGACGGAAGCCGATCGGATTTACTTTCTGGCCCATGATGCGTAGATTACTTGGTGGAGGAACCCAGGGACACGCGGATGTGGCTCATGGATTTGTGGATGGGGTGGGCGGAACCGCGGGCGGCGGGCATCGAACGCTTGATGACCGGACCTTGGTTGACCGTGGCGGAGACGATCACGAGATCGCTGCTGGAGAGGTTGTGGTTGTTCTCCGCGTTGGCGATGGCGCTCGCGAGGGTCTTGCCCAGGAGGCGCGCCGACTTGCGCGGGATGAAGCGGAGGAGCTGGATGGCTTCCTCGGCGGGGAGGCCCTGGATCTGGCGCGCGACTTCGCGGACCTTCTGGGGCGACATACGGGCAAAACGGGTGGTGGCGTGGACTTCCATGACTTTGGTAAAGGTGTGGGTTAGATGCGGGGATTGGCGCGGGGGGTGACGAGGTCGCCGGCGAGGATGCCGGTCTGGGCGTCGAGGGAGAGGATGAGAGCGACCGAACGGCTGAGGCCGGCTTCGGCGATGACGACGGCGCCGAGGGCGCGACCGTCGCGGCTCACATTGCAGATCGTGCCGGGGCGGAAGCCTCGGTCATGACCGGCGCCCAAGACCACCAGATCCGTCGCGCGGGCGGAGACGACCGCGACGACCGGAGCCTTGCCGTCCGCCTCGGCCGCGCCGAGCACGCGGGCTTCCGCGCCGACCGCGGAGGCGGCGACGAGAAGAGCGGACATGGCGAGGACGTTGCGCACGGGGATGGATTACTGGGCTTCCTTGCGGGAGGGCTGGGTGTGCTGGCGGAAAGTGCGCGTCGGAGCGAACTCGCCGAGCTTATGGCCGACCATGTTCTCCGTCACATAGACGGGGACGAAGGCCTTGCCATTGTGGACCTCGAGGTTGAGGCCGATGAAGTCGGGGGTGACCGTCGAGCGGCGCGACCAGGTCTTGATCGGCTTGCGGCTGTTGGCCTTCTGGGCGACGGTGACTTTGTCGACCAGGTGAGAGTCGACATAGAAACCCTTTTTGCGGGAGCGTGCCATGTTAAGAGAGGATTAGGAGGGGTTAGACCTGCTTCACCTTGCGGCCGTTGCGGCGCAGGATGATCTGGTTGTTGGAGGCCTTCGCCTTGGTGCGCGTCGGGAAGCCCTTGGCGAGCTGGCCCCACGGAGACTTGAGGTGCTGACGACCGCCGCCGCCCTTCTTCTTGCCGCCGCCGCCGCCGTTCGGGTGGTCGACCGGGTTCATGGACATACCGCGCTGACGAGGACGGATGCCCTTCCAGCGGCTGCGTCCGGCCTTGCCGAGGCTGGCGTTGTGGTGGTCGACGTTGCCGACGATGCCCACGGTGGCGCGGCAATCGGCGTTAAGGTAGCGCTGCTCGCCGGAAGGCATGCGCAGGATCGCGCGGCCGGCTTCGAGGCCGAGGAGCTGGGCGAAACCGCCGGCGGAACGGGCGAGCTGACCGCCCTTGCCCGGTTCGATCTCGATGCAGTGGATGAAGGTGGCCGGAGGGATCAGGCGCAGCGGCAGGGAGAGGCCCGGGGTGAGCTGTTCCTGGGCGGTGTTGGTGCTGACGACCTTGTCGCCGACCTTGAGGCCGTCCGGAGCGAGGATGTAATTCAGGGTCTTGTCGGCGTACTCGATGAGGGCCAGGTGCGAAGTGCGGTTCGGATCGTATTCGATGCGGAGCACGGTGGCCGGGGCGTCGAGGCGGTCGCGACGGAAGTCGATGGTGCGGTAGAGCTTCTTGTGACCTCCGCCACGGCGACGGGAGGTGATGCGGCCGTAGCAGTTACGGCCCATGGCACGGTGATTGCTCTCCGTGAGGGCGCGTTCGGGGCGGCCGGCGTGCAGACCCTCGGTCTTCACGCGCACAAGGAAGCGCGTGCCGGGGGTGATAGGACGATGGGTGATGATGGGCATGGCTGGTCTGCTCCGAGATTAGGCGAGGGAGATGACGTCGCCCTTCTTCAGGGTGACGATGGCGCGACGGGAATCCGTCTCGGTGAAGATGGAACCGCCGGAGAGGCGGCTGCGGCGCAGCTTGCCCTTGCGGATGAGGATGTTGATCTTCTCGACGGTGACCTTGAAGGAGGCCTCGACGGCCTTCTTGATCTGGGCGCGGTCGGCTCCGGGGAGCACCTCGAAGACATACTTGTTGGCTTCGGCGAGGCCGGAGGCCTTTTCCGTCAGGATCGGGCGGCTGATGATTTCAGAAGCGGGCTTCATGGGATGACGGTCTTAGTTTTTGGCGCGCTCGAGGACCTGCTTGAGGCCGTCTTCCGAGATCAGGATGCGCGGGGTGCGCACGAGATCGAGAGCGTTGAGGTTGGAAGAGTTGGAGAAGACCGCGCGGCTGAGGTTGCGGCTGGCGCGGACGACGGTGTCGGACCAGGCGCTGTCGACGACGAGCAGGCGCTTGCCGGCCGGGCTCACGTTGGCGAGCACCTTGGCGAAGAGCTTGGTCTTGGGCTGGGAGACTTCGAATTTCTCGATCACCGAGAGACCGCCGTCGGCGGCGAGCTCGAAGAGCGCGCGCTGGAGGGCGATCTTCTTGGCCTGCGCGGTGATGGTCTTGGACCAGTCGCGGGGACGGGGACCGAAGACGATGCCGCCCTTGAACATCTGGGGGGCGCGCTTGTCGCCGTGACGGGAGCCGCCGGAGCCCTTCTGCGGGAGGACCTTCTTGCCGGAGCCGGCGACTTCGCCGTAATCCTTGGTCTTGGAAGTGCCCTGGCGCTTGTTGGCCTGGTAGGAGACGATGACCTGCTTGAGCAGGGCCACGCCCTTGGTGCCTTCGAAGGAAGGGATGTCGAATTCCTTCTCGGTGAAGGCGGATCCGTCGGGCTTGTAAACTTTGAGCTTCATATCGCTGAGATGCTGGGTGGGTTACTTGGCGGCGATGGCCTTCTTG
>JBDLWC010000051.1:0-7292 GCA_039804485.1 Verrucomicrobiota bacterium | reverse complement strand
CTCGCGGTGGCGGCTGAAGGCCCGCCCGATCCAGCTTCTTTCGCCGGCCGGGGCCGCGACGAGGACCCGGAAGCCCGCGGACTCGCACGCGGCGGCCAGGGCGTGGAGAAACGCGGCGTTGATGCCGTCGTCATTGGTCAGCAGGGCGGTGGGTTTCATCCTCAAAGGTCAGGAGCGGGCTCCGGGCGGGTGGTTTTCCAGTCCGGCGATCTGGTCGCGCAAGGCCGCGGCCGCCTCGTAGTCCTCGACTTTGAGCGCCTCTTGGAGCTGGACGCGGGCTTTGGTCAGGCGCGCTTCCCGGTCGGCGACAGGGTCGAAGGGCCGGCGTCCCTGGTGCTCGAGTCCGGGCTGGATCCGGGCGATGGTCGCCAAGGCCTGGGCGGCGTGCGTCTCGTAGCAGGTCGGGCAGCCTAACCGATGCACGCGGTCGTAATCCGCCCAGCGGAACCCGCAGGCCGGGCACTTGCTGCGACCGGCGGGAGACGGGACCGTCAGCTTGAGGCCGAGCGCCAAAGAGGGCAGGATGGCGTCGGCCATGAGCGAGGGGCAGCCTTGGCAGCAGGCATAGGTCTCCGCCTTCCCCCCGGCGACGAGCGTGAAGTAGGTCGTGGGCGTCTGGGCGCAGCCTTGGCAAGATGGCGGACGAGGAATCAAGCCCCTGACAGTGTCACCGAACGGGTCCGGATTCAAGTGCGACCCAAACCTTTTCAGGTTGAAGCCTTCGCTTCGCCGGATTGCCTATCAAACCAATGCTTTCTCCCGTTTTGATGCTCGTGCTGGCCGAGGCCGAAAAAGGCGCCTTCTGGTATTTCAAGCAGATGGACAGCGCCGGCATGGCCGTGGCCGTCGTCCTGGGCATCTGCTCTTTCATCGGCTGGGGCGCGATGATCCAGAAGTGGTCCGATGTCCAGGAACTGCGCCGCCGCAATCACGCCTTCGAACGTCGTCTGCGGGACGAGCCGTCCGTCGTCGCCCTCAATTTCCCGCGGGGTTCCAATCTCGGCCCCTACGAATTCCTCGTCGCCGAAGCGGTGTCCGCGGTGCAGCGGCACAAGGGGCGCCTTGTCCGGCCGGCCGACGTCACGCTCTGCATGGGTCACGTCGAGAACGCCGTCCAGCGCGGCGTCGCCCGGACGATGGTCAAGTACGAGGACAAGATGGTCCTGCTCAGCTCGCTCGTCTCCGGCGGTCCGTTCCTCGGCCTGCTGGGCACGGTGTGGGGCGTGATGGTCACCTTCGGCGCGCTGACCGAGAAGGCCAGCATCGCGCAGCTCGCCCCGGGCGTCTGCGGCGCGTTGGTCACGACCACGCTCGGCCTGCTCGTGGCGATCCCCGCGACCTTCGGTTATAACTACCTGCTCACGCAGGTGAAGATCATGACCACGGAGCTGGAGAATTTCGCGAGCTCGCTCGCGGACCGCGTCGAGCTCGAGCTCGAAGGCGAGGCCCGTCGTAATTTCGAGGCCGCCCAGGAACGCGAGCGCCTCCAGCGCGCGGCGGCTCCGGCCGTCGGCGCCCCCGTCGCGGCCCCCGCGCCGGCCGAAGCGCCGCCCGCGGCCCTGCCGGGCTGGGAAGACGCGCAATAAGCCCCGCGATGGCCCGCTCCTTCTCCAAGCCCAATCGCCTGCACGTGCTCAACGAGCTCAACGTGACGCCGATGCTCGACCTCTGCTTCGTGCTGCTGATCATCTTCATGATCGCCACGCCGGTGCTGGAGCAGACCACGGCGGTCGAGCTGCCCAAGGCGGACAAAGGCGCGGGGCGTTCGCCTGACTCCAAGGAGAAGTACCGGATCGTGAGCATCGACCGCTCCGGCGGGCTCACCATCGGACAACGCGCGGTCACGCAGGCCCAGCTCGAGGCGGAGTTCGCGGCCATCGCGGCCCTGCCGGAAGCCGAACAGCCTGTCATCCGCATCCGCGGAGACGGCACGCTTTCGTACCAGCGGATCATCGACGTGCTGTCGACCGCCAAAGCCAAGGGCCTGACCAAAGCCGGGCTCGACACGGAGACCCGCTGACGATGTCCGCCGACGGCAAAGGCTGGGTGGGTTCCATCGCGGTGCACCTGGGCATCCTGGCGGCCATCATCGGTTTCTCGTGGTATGCCGCGCGCCATCCGTCCGAGACGATCTACCCCGAAGACCCGCTGCTGGTGAGGCTCGACGGGATTCCGAACAAGCGTCCGGGCGAGATCGGCAAGGCGGCCGGCGTGGCGAAAGGCGCCGAGACAGGCTCGGACAACGGCATCGCCCGCATCAAGGTCCCGAAGCTCAACGTCGAGAAGATCCTCCGCGAACGCGAGGAGGCCGAGCATGCGGGCCAGTCGTCCGCGGCTTCGCCCAAGAGCCTGGCCAAGAACAGCCCGAAAGGGTCCGCTTCGCCGGGCAAGAGCGGGAAGACGACCCTGAGCGAATTCAACCAAGGCAAGTCCGGCCGCGCCGGTTCCGGCGCGAAGTCCGGCGGCATCGGCGGCGTGTCCGTCAAGAAGGGGCGCAGTTACGGCACGGGCGACAACGGCGGCGAAGGCGGCGCGGGTTCCGCCCAGGCGCTTTACGCCGGCGAAGTCCAGGCCCGCCTGCGCACGGCTTGGAACGAAGTCGTGGCCGCCGAAGGCGCGTCGGTCGCGAACGGCGGCACCTGTGGCGTGACGGTCGCCGTGGACGCCTCGGGCTTCGTCACTTTCGCCACCTGGCTGCGTCGTCCCGCTGACCCGCGGATGCAGGAACTGGTGCGGCGGGCCTGCGGGATGATCGGCAACTGCGGCCGGCCTCCCGACGGCAAGTCCTTCCGTATCGATTTCGCCAGCGTCAGCCTGTCCGACGGCTGAGGTCGGCTCAGTCGCGGACCTCGAGCACGAGCTGGACCTCGACCGACACGCCGAGCGGCAGTCCGTTGACCGAGACCGCGGCGCGTGCGTGCTTGCCGGCGTCGCCGAAGACCTGCAGGAGGAATTCGGACGCGCCGTTGAGCACCTTGGGGCTGTCGCTGAACCCGTCGACGCCGTTGACGAAGCCGTTGACCATCACCACGCGGGTGACGCGGTCCAGGGAGCCCAGGGCGGCCTTGGCGTTGGCGAGGGCGTTGAGCGTGCAGAGTCTCGCGGCTTCGGCGGCCTGGACGAGGTCGACTTCCCGGCCCACCTTGCCGAGCGAAGCGACCTTGCCGTCTTTCATCGGCAGGGTGCCGGCGAGGTAGAGGAGGTTGCCGGTGCGGACGGCGGGCACGTAGGCGCCGGCCGCGGCGGGCGGGGTCGGCAGGGTGAGGCCGAGTTCGGCGAGGCGGGCTTCGACGGAGGACATAGGATCAGAACCAATACTTGGGCCAGCGGGCCTCGCGGCGCAAGTTGTGATAACAGAGCGCGACCAGGACGATCAGGGCGGCGCCGGCGAGGGTGGGGAACAGCAGGAACGTCCAAGGAGCCTGGTTCAGGGCGAAGATGATCAGCGGATTGGAGCAGGCCGGCGGATGGACCGCCCGGGCGAGCTTCATCAGCCCGATGGCCGCTCCGACCGCGAGCGCGGGCGCCCACCATTGCCCGGCGAACAGGTGGGCTCCGGCGAGACCGCAGGCGCTGCCGAGGAGATGACCCAGGAGCACGTTGCGCGGCTGCGCGAACGGCGAATCAGGATAGGCGAAGACGAGCAGCGAGCTGGCGGCGAAGGTGCCGAGCAGCAGCATGACCTCGAGTTCGCGGGTCAGGTAGGACAATCCTCCGATGACGACGACCGCCGCCAGGACCGTGGCGACGACCGAGGTCGCGGAGGAACGGGGCGGGAGTTCGGCCCGGTCGCCCCGCATCTTGCGGAGGAGTTCCAAGGCCCGGCCTTACTTCACCCGCTTGATGCCTTCGATGACTTCCTGGATCATCTCCCGGCTGCGGGCCTTGATCTCGCGGCTCAAGGCGGTGTCCGAGGCGCCGAGCGCGCGGCGTGACTGGCTGTAGGATTGGGCGAGCACGGTCTCCTTGTTGCGGGTGATCGTGGCGTTGTCGCGGACCGACAGGATGACGTCGGCGTTATAACGTCCCAGGCCGCGGTCGAAGCGGACCTCGATGACGAGCATCGGGGTGGCGGCCTCGGCGCCCAGCCCTTCGATGGCCTTGGGCGTGAGGTTGGCCCGGCGCATCTCGAGCTCCATGCCGTCGCGGATCTCGCCGCGCAGGTCGACTTCCTCCGGACGGTTCTCGGAGGTGATGACGTCGATGTAGAAATAGGTGATGCCGCGCAGCTTGGCGAAGGCCTTGTCGTCGGCGCTGGCGGGACGAAGCGGTTCGACCTGGGCCATGCCCGAGGCGGCGATGAGGGCGAGGAGCAGGGAGAGGGCGAGGGGGCGCATGACGAGGAACTTAGAAGGTCGGTCCGTCTCTTCAATCCCCTTTCGCCGGTTCGAGCCGGACCGCCGAGAAGGGATGCTGGTCCAGGAGGGTGGGGTGCCATCCTTTGACTTCGGGACGGATCAGGAACTTGTTCTTATTGAACACGACCGGGAGCACGGGGGCCTGCGTGATGAGCCGGGCCTCCGCCGCCTGGAAATATCCGAAGCGGCGGGCGGGGTCGGTCTCCCGGGCCGCGAGGCCGAGGAGCCGGTCATATTTCGCGTCGCTCCAGTTGCAGTTGTTGAGCTCGTTGCCGGTGACGAACATCTCGAGGAAGGTGTTGGGGTCGTTGTAATCGCCGACCCAGGCTCCGCGGCAGAGGTGGAACTCTCCCTTGCGCATCGCGCTCAGGTAGACCTTCCACTCCAGGTTGCGCAGCTCGATCTCGACCCCCAGGCGCTGCCGCCACATGGCCTGGAAGGCCTGGGCGACCATCTGCTGGCCTTCGGAGGTCGCGTAAAGGTAGTCGAACTTCGGCAGGCCTTTGCCTCCCGGGTAGCCTGCTTCGGCCAGCAGCCGGCGGGCCTCGGCGAGGTCCTGGCTCCAGCGGGCCGTGGGCGTGAAGCCGCCGGTGCCCGGCGGCGTGAAGTGCAACGCCGGCGTCTCGCCCGCGCGCAGGACCTTCTCGGCGATGAGGTCGCGGTCGATGGCGATGCCGAGCGCGCGGCGCACCCGCGGGTCGCCCAACGCCTTGCGGGCGGCGACGTCGTCCGGCCGGGAGCCTTTGATGTCGCAGTTGACCCAGACGTACGAGGTCGAGAGGAACGGGTCGATGCGGAGCTGCGGGGCCTTCTGTTCGCGCAGCCGGGAGACCTTGTAAGGCGGCACCGCGCCCGTCACGTGGAGTTCGCCGCCGCGGAAGGCGCGTTCTTCGGCGAAGAGGTCGGCGATGGCCCGGAACTCGACCGCTTCGAGCGAGACTTCACGGACGTTCCAGTAGCGCGGGTTCTTGCGCACGACGACCCGTCGGGCGACTTCCCAGGTCTCGAGGGTGAAGGCGCCGTTCGAGACCATCGCGCCCGGTCGCGTCCATGGCGTGTTCAGGGAGTCGATCCGGCCGTGCTTGAGGATGGTCGGCGGGTGGACGGGGGTCCAGCTGTGGTGACAGACGAGCTGCAGGAAATAGGGGACGGGGTGCTCGAGTTCGACCACGAGCGTCCGCGGGTCGGGCGCCCGGAAGCCCACGGACCGGAAGTCCTTGGTCCGGCCGGCCGCGAAATCCTTGGCCCCGCGCACGGCGTGCAGCATCGAGCCGTATTCCGCGCCGAAGGACGGCAGCAGCATCCGTTCATAGCTGAACAGGAAATCCGCGGCCGTGACGGGGTCTCCGTTGGACCAGCGCGCGTCGGCCCGCAGCCGGAAAGTCCAGGTCCGTCCGTCCGCCGACATGCCCCAGCTTTCGGCGACGCCGGGCACGGGATGCAGGTCCCGGGGGTCGTAGTTGACCAAGCCTTCGAACAGCGCCCCGACGATGTGGCTCTCGCTGAGTCCGGTGATGGTCTGGGGGTCGAGGCCGGAGGGCTCGGCCATGTTGTTGACGATGAGGTAGCCCTCGGCGGCCTTTTTCTCGGCGGTCGTCCGCCCGTCGCCGCACCCGGCCAGCAGGCTTGCCAGGGCGAGCAGGGCGGCCGTCCATCGATGCGCGGGGCAAAGCATGCCGGAGATTAGGCCTGCGGGCGGGCGGAGGGCAAGGCGTCTGGATGGGCTCTTTACTCCCCGCTCCCGATTTCTTATGACTCGCGCATGATCACCCTGACTCGTCGCGACCTCGCCGTCGCCGCCTTGACCGCTGCCGTCTGCCTTGGTCTCACCGGCTTCATCGCCGCTTCCTCGGCCCCTCTGGCCGCCGATGTCCCGGCCGCCAAGCCGCCCATGGGTTCGAAGGCGTTCGATTGGCAGAAACTGCCGGTCAAGCCGAACAAGGCCGGCTGCGTCCGCAAGGTCTGCCAGGCGCCGACCGCGACGCTCGACGAGCTGGAATGCCACGTCACCACCCTCGAGCCCGGACAGACTTCCCATCCTCCCCATCAGCATCCGGAAGAAGAGCTCTTCGTCATCAAGGAGGGGACGGTCGAAAGCCTCGTGGCCGGCGAGTGGGTGAAGCTCGGCCCCGGCTCGGTGATCTTCCAGGCTTCGAACATCGACCACGCCATCCGTAACGCAGGCGACGTCCCGGCCACTTACCATGTGTTCAAGTGGCATTCGCCGGGCATGCTGGCGAAGCGGTCCGCCGCCAAGGACGCCGCGAAGTAAGCCAAAAAAAGGGCGTCCCGAAGGACGCCCTTTTTCGGATGAACTCCGACCTTAGATGGCGGCCGGCCCGCGCTCGCCGGTGCGGATGCGGATGACGTCGGTCAGGGCCATGACGAAGATCTTGCCGTCGCCGATCTTGCCGGTCTGGGCGGCCTTGGAGATCGTGGCGATGGCCTTCTCGACCTGTTCGTCGGCCACGGCGGCCTCGATCTTCACCTTCGGGAGGAAATCGACGGTGTATTCCGAACCGCGGTAGATTTCGGTGTGGCCCTTCTGGCGGCCGAAGCCCTTGACTTCAGTTACGGTCATACCCTCGATGCCGATTTCGGCGAGAGCGTCCTTAACTTCTTCGAGTTTGAAGGGCTTGATGATGGCGACGACGAGCTTCATGGTGGTGTGTTAGGTTGGGTTAGGCGTTCGGTTGAGCAAGTCCACTTATGCATCCCCCGTGCCAAGTCCGGCCAAGGGGGGGTGTGGCCTACGATTGAGCAATTTTAAGCAGGCTATCGGCGGCGGCCGACAGTTTTTCAGCAGATTTGAGCCCAGGGCTGATTTCGATCCCGCTATTCAGGTCCAAAAAGGTCGCCCCGGTGGCGGTAGCCGCGGCCACGTTGTCGGGTCCCAGCCCTCCGGCCAGAATCCAGGTTTTCTGGGGGAAGCGG
>JBDLWC010000050.1:0-6293 GCA_039804485.1 Verrucomicrobiota bacterium | reverse complement strand
CGACAGGATGAGGATTCATGTCATCGATGATCGCCGATCCGGCGGCGGAGTCAAAGCCCCTCGCTCGGGCCGAATGCCCTTAACCTGACCCAACTATGGGCAGCTCAGGCCTGCTTGATCGAAGCCATGTCGATCACGAAGCGGTAGCGCACGTCCTGTCTGATCATCCGTTCCCAGGCCGTGTTGATCTGTTGGATGGCGATCACCTCGATGTCCGAGACGATGCCGTGGCGGGCGCAGAATTCGAGCATCTCCTGGGTCTCGGCGATGCCGCCGATGCAGGAGCCCGTGAAGTTGCGCCGGGGCATGATCACGCTGAAGGCGTGCACCGCCAGCGGCTTCTCCGGCACCCCGACGAGGCAGAGCGTGCCGTCGAGCTTGAGCAACGCGAGGTAGGCGTTGAGGTCGTGCTGGGCGGAGACGCAGTCGAGGAGGAAGTCGAAGGACGAGGCGTGCGCGGCCATCGCGGCGGCGTCGGTCGAGACCACGACCTCGTGCGCGCCGAGGCGGAGGCCGTCGGCGACCTTGGAGGGCGAGGTCGTGAAAAGCACCACGTGGGCGCCGAAGGCGCGGGCGAACTTCACGCCGAGGTGGCCGAGGCCGCCCAGGCCGACGATGCCGACCTTCTGGCCCGGGCCGACCTTCCAATGACGGAGAGGGGAGTAGGTCGTGATGCCGGCGCAGAGGAGCGGGGCGGTCGCGGCGAGGTCGAGGCCGGCCGGGACGCGCAGCGTGAAGGCTTCGTCGACGACGATGCTTGAGGAGTAGCCGCCGAGGGTGTGTCCGCCGAGGTGCTTGTCGGGGCTGTTGTAGGTGAAGGTCGCGCCGGCGTGGCAGAACTGCTCGAAGCCCTTCTGGCAGTTCGGGCACGCGCGGCAGGAGTCGACCATGCAGCCCGTCGCGCCGATGTCGCCGACCTTGAGCTTCGTCACCTGGGCGCCGACGCGGGTGACGCGGCCGACGATCTCGTGGCCCGGCACGCAGGCGTAGTGCGTGCCCGGCCATTCGCCGCGGGCCGTATGGACGTCGGAGTGGCACACTCCGCAATATAGGATCTCCATCTCCACGTCGGTCGGGCCGGGCGAGCGGCGCGTGATGGCCAGCGGAGCCAGCGGGGAAGTGGGCGCAAGGTTACCGAAGGCGAGGGCAGGGGTGGGCATGGCGGGAAGGCGCCGAATGTGCGGCGAACCCGCCCGCTCCGCAAGCGTCGGGCGCAGAAGTCATTCCGCCCGGGTCGGGCGAGCCCCCTCGGTCATTCGACCGCCGGATCGACAAGCCCTTGGCGGACGACGAAGCGGACGAGGCCGGCGACGTCCCTGACGCCCAGTTTGCGCATCAGGTTGGCCCGGTGGTTCTCGGCGGTCTTGATGCTGATGTCCAATTGGGCGGCGACTTCCTTGCTGCTGTGGCTTTGGGCGATGAGGACGGCGATCTCACGTTCCCGCGGCGTGAGGTGGTCGAGCATGCCTTCGCCGGAATGGGACGGCGTGGCGAGCGCCTGGCGGACCGTCCGCCCGAAGTCTTCGTTGAACCAGGTGTTGCCGTCGGCGAGGGCGTCGAGCGCCTTGCGCAGTTCGTTCAACGGCCCGTTCTTGTTCACGAAGCCATGGATCCCCGCCTGCATCAGCGCCCGGACGATGTGCGGCTCCTGTTTGCCGGAAAAGATGAGGACCCGGGTGGTCGGCAGCCCGTTGCCGAGCCGGCGCATCACCTCGAGCCCGCCGATGCCGGGCATCACCACGTCCAGGACGAGGATGTCCGGCTTGAGGCGCAGGGCCAGTTCGACGGCCCGGAGTCCGTCGGATGCCGTGCCCACCGAGACGCAGCGCGGGTGGCTCTGGATCATCTCGGCGACGAGATCGCAGACCGCCGACTGGTCCTCGATCACGAGCACGCGACGTTTGCTCGGCGAGGCGGGCGCGCTCCCCGTCCGCGTGCTCGCGGGGAAGACCGGCTTGAGGGAATGGGTCCGCGTGACGCGGAGGCGGCGCAATGATGTCTTCATGGATTCAATACATGAGGTATCTCCGGAATTGTATCGTGGGGTTCAACGGAAAGAAGATGGGGCTTATTACCCAGAATGCGTAAGCGTCATGGTTCGGCCTATGTGCTCGTATTGCTGGCGATGCTCGTCTTGACGAACATCGCCCTGTTGGCGGTGTCGCTCTGCTCGATATCCTACAACGCGACCGCCGCCGGCCGGCGACGCGCCCGTCTGCGCTGGTCCGCGGAAGCGGCGGCGCTCCGCGGGCTGGCGGAACTGCAGGCGTGCGCCGGACCGGACGCACGTCATACTTATCAAGACAGCCGGGGCCGGCTCCGGGCGGCCGGCCGGAATGAGGCGCGTCCGGTCGACGGGACGGCCGATGCGGACGGCTTGCGTCTGAGCTGGGAAGTCCGCGACCTTTCGATGGCTTGCGACCGGGCGGCCGGGGCGGTGGCTTTTGAGCACGCCTCGGCATGGGCGAAAGGAGCCGGCGCCCGGCCGAGGTTTGCTCGGGCCTTGCCTGCCGCGCTGAGCGATCGCCAGCGGCAGGCCCTCCGGGCGGACGCCCCGGCTTTCTTCGCGGACGCCCCGACGCCGGGCGGGGCGTGGCAGACTCGTGGCTTGCTCACCGATCCCGTGCGCGGCGGCTGGCGGCGGGATCTTTCCGCCGAGGATGAACTGGCGAGGACGATCGGGCCGGCCTTGGCGGCCGCGCTTTTCGCGACGGATTGGAAGCAGCCGTCCGGGAAAGGGTACCCCTTGCGGCACGGGGTGACGTCGGCGCACGTCTTGTCGACGCTTCCCGTGCTGACGGACCTACGCTTAAGCCTGGGCTTCTTCAACTCGCGCCACGACGGCCGTCATCGGCTGCGTTTCCACGGATCGGGGGTTTTCTGGAATCCGTTCACCGTCCCCGTCCTGGCGGGTCCGCAGGGCCGGCTATTCCTGGTGGAGATCATCGGAGCGCCCGAGGTCACGGTCGTGAACCTCGATAGCGGCGCGCACTTCGTCGTCGATCTGGACGAGTCCCCGCAGGTCGACTTCGGCGTCGTCCGTCAGGGGGCGCGGGAGAGAGGCCTGTGGTTCTGGACCGAAGTCGCGGATCCGCGCACGCACGGCATGGCTGGCCGGGGCCTGCTGCCGGGCGAGGTCTATGCGTTCGTCCATCCGGCTCCGGCCGCTCAGCCGCAAGGCCTGGCGCGCATCCTGAGCGAGCAGACGTGGCGTCTGGACCGGCGGCCGGCTTCGCCGCTGCGACGCCGGCCAGGAGCCGACACCTTCTTCGCGGAGGATCGCATCGAGGTCACGGCCAGGTTTCCCCGGCGGATGACGGTCCGGCTGCGGGCCTATGGGGGCGAGCCCGGCAGGGACGATCTCATCGGAGATTACCCCGGGCCGCCCCTGATCGTCTTGGAGAACGTGTCTTTTCCGGATTTCCGATGGCAGCTCTCCGGCGCCGACTATTCGCGGGAGGACAGCTCCGGGTATGTGATCGAGGACCGGCAAGCCTGCCTGCGCTTGCGTTGGCGGCCCCGTTCCGCCGCCGCCTTGCGCGACGCCATCGGCGGCCTGATCCGACATCAATGGGATCTCGCCCGCCCCGAGGATGCGGCCGAGTGGTCCGTCGAGTCGCCTTTGTTGTCGGCGCTGGATGTCGTGGACCATGATGCCACGCCTCTGGCCGGTCCGCTGTGGGACTTGCGAGCCAACTCCCATGACGCGACGGAGCCGGGTAGCTTCGCCGCATGGAGGCTGCGAGACTTGCCCAACTGGCCGATGCTTTCGGTGGGGAGCCTCCGGCATCTCGAGCGACCGGAGGGAAGGGCGTGGACGCGTCTTATGGATGAAACTTTCTTTTCGGCGCGTCCGGAACTGGCGGAAGCCGGGGTGGCCTCGCATCAGCCCTTTCTCGTGGCGGCGGGTTCCCGATCGGCATCCGCCGCTGACTGGCGCATCGTCGGCCCATGGAACGTCAACAGCCGCGATCCGCGGGAATGGGAGGCGTTTTTAAAAGGAAACCCCGAGGCTTGGCAGTCCGCCTCAGGCGGTCCGTTCGCGCCGAGCCCGCTGCGAGGTTCGCTGTTCTTCACCCGGCCCGCGGGCGCGGACCAGCCCCATTGGGGTGCTCTGGGACCGCTCGATCTGACTGACGCCGCCATCGCCGGTCTGGATGCCGCCGAAGCCGACGCCTTGCTCGTGACCCAGGCCGTAAGAAGCATTCCGGAGGGACGCTTTCGCGCCTGGGCGGAGAGTCTGGTCCGTCTCCAGCCCGAGTGCGGCTGGCCGTTCGCATCGTTGGAATCCTTCGCCCGCTCTCCCTTGCTGGCGCGATCCTTGGCGGAGGCGCGGGTCAATGAGGCGGCCGCATCCGCTCCGACCGGCATGCCGGTCCGTCTCGAGCCGGCGGATCTGCTTGAGGCGTGGGCGCCGGTGCTGACCGTGCGCGGGGATACGTTCGTGGTGACCGGTCGCGCCGAAGGCGACGGGGGAGCATGCCTCTGCGAGCTCACCGTCCAGCGGGTTGCGGAGGCGCATCCGGCGACGTGGCTCGGTCGGAGGTTCAAGGTCACCTCCGTGCGTTTCCGCCATCCTTGACGGCCGTGGTGGGCTTGACTGTCCGGACAAATCCTTATGATTGAAGAGGTATGAACGAATCCAATCCCTTCATCGTCGCGGACGCCCCGGCGGCCGATCGCGCGGCCTTCTTCCGTCGCACCTACGGCCTGGTCGCCCTGGCTTTCGCCGGTTTCGCGGCCCTGCTCGCGCTGTTCTTCGTCGGCTTCGACCAGAAGCAGGGCGTCGCCTTCGCGCTCTTCTCCGGCCTCTTCTCCATGATGCAGTCGCTGGGCGGCTGGAGCATCCTCCTCGTCATGCTCGCCTTCTGGGGCGCGACCACCCTGGCCCAGTCGCTGGCTTTCAACCGGGCCTCGCGCGGTTCGCAGTACGCCGGCCTGGGGCTCTACGTCATCCTGGAAGCCCTGATCTTCATCCCGCTCATCGGTTACGTCGTGCTCTCCACCAAGGGTGACGCCGGCAGCGTGCTCATCCCGGCGGGCATCGTCACCGCCGGCCTCATCGGCGCCCTGACCGCCTTGGTCTTCATGACCGACCTCGACTTCTCGTTCCTCAAGGTGGCCATCGTCATCGGCGGTTTCGCGGTCCTTGCGATCGTCATCGTGGCCGCGATCGCGGGCCTCAGCCTCGGCGCCTGGTTCTCCATCGCGATGATCGTGCTGATGTCCACCGTGATCCTTTACCAGACCAACGAGATCAAGAACACCCTCGAGACCGACCAGCACGTCGCCGCGGCCTTCATCCTGTTCTCGGCCTTCGTCACCTTGCTCTTCTACGTCATCCGCTTCTTCGCGGGTCGTCGCGAGTAAGCCGTCCCCGAAGAAACTTCCGAGGGCTTCCCGGTGTTCCATCGGGGAGCCCTTCTTTTTTATGCGACGTCTCCTCTTGGTCCTGCTGCTGGCTGTCAGCGCCTCCGGCGCCCAGGCCCAAGGCAAGCTACGCGAGCTCCTCGCGGCGAAGGCGCCGGAGGGCTTCGTCGAACAGTCCTGGGAGGTCGACGGCGTGAAGCGCACGGCCCTCGTGCGCGTGCCGAGCGGGGTGACGGGCCCGCTGGCCTTGGTCTTTTGCTGGCACGGCCATGGCGGCCGTTCCACGCACTCCGCCAGCCGCTGGGGTTATGCCGAGATCGATAAGACTTCCATCCTGGTCTTCCCCCAGGGGCTCCCGACCGTCTCGCCCTTGGTGGACAAGGAAGGGCGCATGCCGGGCTGGCAGACGTCCGTCACCAGCGAGGGCGGCCGGGACGTGCGGCTGTTCGACGTGATGCTGGCGGACCTCAAGAAGCGGCACGCGATCGATGAGCGGCGGATCTATTCCATGGGCCATTCCAACGGGGCCGCTTTCAGCTACCTGCTCTGGCAGGCCCGTCCCGAGGTGCTCGCCGCCATCGGCTCGGTGGCCGGGAGCCTGCGGGGCGACGGCAAGCCGGCCACGCCGATGCCGGTCATCCATGTCGCCGGGGAAGGCGATCCGTTGGTCAAGTTCGCCTGGCAGAAGGCGACGTTCGCCGTGGTGCGCCAGATCAACGGCTGTGCGGAAGCGGGGGCTCCTTGGGCCAAGGAAGGCGTCCTCGACGCGACGCTCTATCCCTCGTCCAAAGGCGCGCCGCTCGTGACCGCGCTCCATCAAGGCGGGCATGAATACGCCAAGGGTTCGAGCGCGCTCATCGCCCGGTTTTTCCGCGAAAACCCGAAGCTGGCTAAGTGATCAGCGGATCGGGCTGTCGGTCAGG
>JBDLWC010000049.1:0-4868 GCA_039804485.1 Verrucomicrobiota bacterium | reverse complement strand
TCCACTCGTAATAACCGTCGATCGGGACGAGGCAGCGCCGCGCCCGGGCGGCGTCGCGGAAGGTCGGGCGGGCGAAGATCTCCTCGGCGCGGGCGTTCGCGTGGCCGGCCTCCTCGGCCGGAGCCCACGCCGGCACGAAGCCCCAGGCCAGCGCTTCGGTGCGAAGGACGCCCTGCTCGCGGCGGACCGAGACGAGCGGCGTCCCGGGCGAAATGTTATAGCGCGGCGACGCTTCGAGCGGCGGCGCCGCGAGGCTCTTGGTGATCTCCTCCCAGCGGGAGAACTGGGTGACGCGTCCGCACATGACCCTTTTACCAGTGAGGCGGACGCTCGTCGGCCGGGGGGGCCTGGTCGCCGGCGTCCGCGGACTGGCTCACCTTGGCCTCCGTCCGGGCGAGACGATCGGACAGCTTCGCGACCTCGCGAGACAGCTCGAGGATGATCCGGTCCTGCTGCTCCACGTGACGCTGGAGGAAAGTCAGGCGTTCTTCGAGGTCTTGGCGGCCGGAATCCATGAAAAGCCAGACTTAGCGGGGGCGGGCAGAGGTGCAAGCCCAGGGGTTTCGGAAAATATGCCAAAAGGCATTTGTCAAAAAGGAGACCGGGGGGCTATCGTCGGATCATGTCCGCGCCCCTCGGAGATGAGTCCACTCCTCCCGCCGAAGCCCCCGAGGTTGCGGCGACGGAAGGCTCGGCCCCGGACGCGTCGTCGCCGCTGGCGCGTCCGCGTCGGACGTTGTGGCAGCGGGTGGGTGGCGAGGGTCTGGCTCTCTCGGTCCTGATCCACATTTTCCTGATCCTCATCGCCGTGGTCTGGGTGGTTTCGACGATCACGGATAACTCCGGGAAGAAGGATCCCAACACCTTCGCGACGGGAGCCGGCGGCGGCAGCGGCGGTCCGACCGCCAAGCAGTTCAAGACCAAGACCGTCCCCAAGAACATCAAGTCGCTGGCCAAGGCCAACACCCGCATCACCAGCAAGAACGCCAACTCCACCCTGGCGGTCGCCAGCCTGCCGAGCATGTCCAACCCGCTGCTTTCCGCCGGTGCCGTCGGCGGCGGCAGCTCCAAGGGCTTCGGCGGCGGTTCCGGCGGCGGCATCGGCTCGGGCCGCGGCGCCGGCGTCGGCGGCGGCAAGAACTTCGTGTCCCTCTTCGGCGCCAAAGGCGGCGCCAGTTACGGCATCCAAGGCAACTTCTACGACTTCAAGCAGACCAGCAGCGGCGGCCGAGGCCCGCTCTATGGTAATCCCGACATCGCGGACCTGCGGGACCCTCAATATCGGGCGCAAAACGGGCGGCAAAACTCGCTTTATGCCGGCGAAATCCGGGAGTTCATCGTGACCAAGGATTGGTCGGTGACTTCCCTGTCGGATAAATACCGGGCGCCGGAACCCCTCTACGCTTCGCAGATCTTCATCCCGCCCGGCCCGGCGGCCGCCTGTCCGAAGGCCTACGGCGTGTACCCGAAGGTGAAGCCCTCGCGCTGGATGGCCCACTATAAAGGAAAGGTGAAATGCCCCCAGACCGGTAAGTTCCGCTTCGTCGGTTCCGGTGACGACATCCTCGTGGTACGGTGGAACCGGAAGATCGCCCTCGACTCGGGCTATTACCAGCCGGTCGTCGGAAACAGCTACAAATATCAGGACTTCGGCGGCGCCGTCTGTGACGACACCCACCCCTCGAGCCTGGGCACCCGCCCTCTCCGGGCCGGCCCTTGGATCCAGATCAAAGCCGGGGACGAGGTCGAGATCGAGATCGCCTTCGGCGAGATGCCCGGCGGCGGTTTCTATGGCATCCTCTGCATCGAACCGCAGGGCCAAGGCCTGAAGCTGCTGCGCTTCACCAAGGACGAGCTTCCCAAGGAGATCCAGAGCGCCGACGTCATCAAGGCCAAGATCGACATGCAGGCCGAAGGCTGGATCTTCACCGCCCTGAAGCCGACAGGCGGAACGGTGCAGCGCTGAAGCCGGAGGCCGGTCGAGGGCCGGACGGTTTTCTTCCTTCTCACGCATCGCCGTTCGGATAGAAACGAGGCGTGTCACCGCCCGAGGAAAGTCCTGTTCCGCTGCCGCCGCCCGGTGCGGCATCTGCCGACAGTGCTTCGACGAAAGGCGAGGCGTTGCTCCGCCGAAAGCTGCCGTTCTGGCGACGGCTGGGCGGGGAAGGCCTGGTGGCTTCGGTCGTCATCCACATCGCGCTGATCCTGATCGCGGTGGCCTGGGTCGTCTCGACGATCACCGACGCCTCCGGGAAGAAAGACCCCAACACCTTCGCGACCGGAGCCGGCGGCGGCAGCGGGGGCCCGACGGCCAAACAATTCAAGACCAAGTCCGTCCCTAAGAACATGAAGTCGTTGGCCAAGGCCAACACCCGCATCACCAGCAAGAACGCCAACGCCACCTTGGCGGTCGCCAGCCTGCCGAGCATGTCCAACCCGCTCCTCTCCGCGGGGGCCGTCGGCGGCGGCAGCTCCAAGGGCTTCGGCGGCGGTTCCGGCGGCGGCATCGGCTCCGGGCGCGGCGCCGGCGTCGGCGGCGGCAAGAACTTCGTCTCCCTTTTCGGCGCCAAGGGCGGGGGCGTCACCGCGGGCATCCCCGGCAATTTCTACGACCTGAAGCAGACGAGCGCCGGGAAGCCCTCGCCGATGTTCGGCGTGCCCGACATCGCGGACATCGGCAGCCCGGTGAACGCGAAGCCGAACGAGCTCTATCGGAAGGAGATGGTCAATTTCCTGGTCGACCGGCGTTGGTCCACGTTCGCGCTGAACGACAAGTTCAAGGCCCCGGACACGCTTTACGCCGGACAGTTCTTCGTGCCGCTCATGACGGCGGACGGCGCTCCGAAGGCGTACGGCGTCGCCGACAAGGTCAAGGCCTCGCGCTGGCTGGCGCACTACAAAGGCGTGGTGAAGTGCCCGCAGACCGCGAAGTTCCGGTTCGTCGGCTCCGGCGACGACTACATCATCGTGCGCTGGGACCGGAAAATCGTCCTCGATTCGGGTTACTACCAGGCCACGACCGGGCCGGACAATATCTACAAGGATTTCGGAGATAAGCGCTATAACGAGACGCACCCCGCCGACCCGGGCGCCCGCTCGCGGATCCTCTTCCCGGTCCGCTGCGGACCTTGGCTCGAGATGACCGCCGGCAAGGAAGTGCCCGTCGAGTTCGCCTTCGGCGAGATGCCGGGCGGCCATTTCTACGTCATCCTCTGCATCGAGGTCATGGGAGCCGACGGAAAAGGCACCGGTCTTAAACTGCTCCGCTTCACCCCGGGCGAACTCCCGGAGGAAATCAGGGACAGTTCGGCGGTCGGGCTGGCGGTGGACATGGAGGCCAAAGGCTGGATTTTCCAAGTCATCAAGACTCCCGGCGCCGGCCTGCGCTGAGCGGTTTAGTTTAGATTTGTAGGCGGGGGGCGTGCCTTCATGATAGTAGGCATGTCGGAACCCCATGGAGATGACTCCGCCCTGCCCCCTGCCGCTCCTGAGGCGACGGTGACGGAAGGCTCAGCCCCGGACGCGTCGTCGCCCCTGGCTCGTCCGCGGCGGACGCTGTGGCAGCGCGTGGGCGGTGAAGGCCTGGCTCTCTCGGTCCTGATCCACATCCTGCTGATTCTCATCGCGGTGGTCTGGGTCGTCTCGACCATCACCGATAACTCCGGGAAAAAAGACCCCAACACGTTCGCGACGGGCGCCGGCGGCGGCAGCGGCGGACCGACCGCCAAGCAGTTCAAGACCAAGACCGTCCCCAAGAACATCAAGTCCTTGGCCAAGGCCAACACCCGCATCACCAGTAAGAACGCCAACTCGACCCTGGCCGTGGCCAGCCTGCCGAGCATGTCCAATCCGCTGCTCTCCGCGGGGGCCGTCGGCGGCGGCAGCTCCAAGGGCTTCGGCGGCGGTTCCGGCGGGGGCATCGGCTCCGGACGCGGCGCCGGCGTCGGCGGCGGCAAGAATTTCGTCTCCCTCTTCGGCGCCAAGGGCGGCACCGGCGGCGCGGGCCTCATCGGCACCTTCTACGACCTCAAGCAGACAGCCGGCGGTTCGGCCACCAAGATGGCGGACCGTTCCGGCATCCCGCTTTACAGGGCAGCCGTGCGTGAATTCGTCGAACGCGGTTGGAGCGCTGCGACCTTCAGCCGTTATTACAAGGCCCCGGACGCCCTTGTCGCCGGCCAGCTCTACATCCCGACGGTCGAAGCCCAAGCGGCACCGAAGGCCTACGGCGTGGAGAAAAGGGTCAAGGAGTCCCGCTGGGTGGTGCACTACAAGGCCACCGTCGAGATTCCTTCCGACCTGCCTTTCCGCTTCGTCGGGTCCGGCGACGACTGGCTCATCGTCCGCTGGAAAGGCAAGGTCGCCTTGGACGACGGCTACGAGAGCTTCACCGTGTCCAAAGACGCCAAGACCGGCGCCGTCTTCTACAAAGACTTCGGGCAGAAGCAGGATGACGAGTACAAGCTGTCCAACCGGCCCCTCGGCCGGCTCAAGGCCGGCCCGTGGATCAGCGGCCATAAAAAGGGCGACACCGTCGAGATCGAGGTGCTGATGGGCGAGACACCCGGCGGCCTCTTCGACGTCTATCTGGCCGTCGAGGCGGCGAAGTCCGGGGACCGCACGAACAACACGTTCGTCGGCGAAGGCAAACTGAAGCTCTTCCGTTGTAATACCGACCCCTTGCCCGACGAGCTGACGAAGCCCGACGCCAAGCATGGCCTCAACATCGACATGGAAGCCAACGGCTGGATCTTCAAGGCGAAGCGCCCGACCGGCCCCGGCGTCAGCCGCTGAGCGGGTCAGACGCCGAAGTAGAACGCCGCGCCGTTCGCGCCGAAGAGCGCCTCGCGTTCCGCGGGCGCGCACTG
>JBDLWC010000048.1:0-3541 GCA_039804485.1 Verrucomicrobiota bacterium | reverse complement strand
ATCTGGAGGATACGCTTGTTGGAGCTGCAAAGAAAGCCGATGAGGGTCTCGTGCGGCTCCTGGCGCAGGATGCGCAATCCCGGATAAGCCTCGCGGGCGGCCCGGAGCACGGGGTCGGAGCGCCACGGGAGGTCGGCGGCAAGCCGCGCCTGGACGCCCTCGGCGTCAAGATACCGACCGAGCGCCGCTTCGGCGCCGGGCGCGGTCAACGGTGCCCGCCATTCCAGCCCGGCCGGCCCGGCCCGCAGACCGGCGAGCGTGTCGCCGAACACCCCGACCCAACTGCCACCGGCCTCTTGGCGCCAGCGGAAGCACTGGCCTCCGTCAAGCTGCTCCGCCAACGTGGCCGCCGGGACGTCCTCCGCGAGCCGCAATGGCCGCCAAGGCGTCCAGCTCGGCCCGCCCATGAGGCTCAGCGCGTCCCGAGGTCGCCCGGGGCGCCCCAGAGAAAACTATGCTTCGCGGCGAGCACGCGTCCGCGCGCGTCGACGAGCGACAGGCGCCAGGCGACGGGACGCCACTGAGGGCCGCCCGCCTGCTTTCCGGTCAGCCCGATCACGTACTCGCCGAAGAAGAAGCCCGGTCGCGGCGCGGCGGGGAACTCGTAGCGCTCAGGAGCGGTTCCTTCCGTACGGACGACCTGGAGGACCAGACGGGAGTCCGCGGGCGGAGCCTCCGACAGCTTGAGGTAAAAATAATACCCGGGGCGCGAGGCCGCTTCGGTGCGGAAGACGACATCGCCTCCGTGGTCTTCGGGCGCGTCCAGCACATCAGCCGCCCGGGCGGTGTCCGCGGCGCTCCGCCGACGCTCGTTGACGTAGGAGAACCCCGTCACCTCGTCGGTCGAGATGGCGGGGGTGTCGCAGCCGATCAAGAGCAGCGCGGTGAGCGCACCCCACAGGGAGGCCTGGCTCACCGCTCGGCTCACTTCTTCGCCTTCTTCTTGCTCGCGGCGGCGCGGGCGACCTTGACGCGAGCCTTCTTGCGTTCGAGGTAGGCGCGGCGACGGCGGCGCTTGATGACTTTGTTGCTCTGTTGGCCCATGGTGAGTGCATCCTTCCGCAACCCTCCGGATGGTCAAGGAGAAGGTGAGGCGACCCGCCGGGGAGACGGCGGCGGAGCTGGGACCCTTTCTGGCTGCCTGGGCAGGGATCGAACCTGCGACCAAGTGATTAACAGTCACCTGCTCTACCGCTGAGCTACCAGGCAGTGCGAAAGGAGTTCAATCAAGGCAAGGTCGGGGCGGCTCTGTCAAACAAATCCTCCGCCCGCCGGACCTGTCCGACCGCCGGCGTCCGCGAGGTCCTGCGGTTTGATCATTAAAATCAGGGACAAAACCCGCCATTCAACCCGATGATGCCTAATCTCTGGACAGGACACGGCGGCCTGTCTTCCTCACCTTCATCCTTATGCGCTGGACCCGACTTCCCGAAACCCCCAATGCCCCGGGCTATGGCGGCGCCTTCGTAGGCACCTCCGGCGATATGCTCCTCTGCGGCGGCGGCGCGAACTTCCCCGATAAGCCGGCCTGGGAAGGCGGCGCCAAGACCTGGCACGACACCGTCTTCTCCCTTGGCAGCACACGCTCCAAGAAATGGGCCGCCCTCGGCAAACTGCCGCGTCCCTGCGGCTACGGCGTGGCCGTATCGATCCGCCAAGGCTTGCTGATGATCGGCGGAGCGGACTCCCATCGTCACTACGCCGATTGCTACACGTTGTCGGTCGAAGACGACGCGCTCAAGGTGCGCCCCTTCCCGTTCCTGCCCCGGCCTCTCGCCTATGCCACCGGCGCGCTGGTCGGCAGCAAGGTCATCGTCGCGGGCGGCACGGAACGGCCGGACGCCACCGCGGCCTCCTCCAGCGCCTTCGCCATCGACCTCGCCAACCTCAACGCCGGCTGGAAGGAGCTCCCGCTCTGCGCGGGCTCCGGACGCATGCTTGCGCAGTCGGCCGGCACGAAGGACACCTTCTACCTGTTCGGCGGCGTCGCGCTGAGTCCGGGCGCCAAAGGAACGGAACGCGAGTTCCTCTCGGATTGCCACGCGTTCACCCTCGGCAAGGAGTGGCGCCGCCTCTCCGCGATGCCCAGCCCGATCGCCGGCGCACCCTCACCCTGCCCGGTGTTCGACAACCAGATCCTCGTCATGGGCGGCGACGACGGCAAGCTGGCCGGCAAAGTCGAAGCCGCCAAGCACCCAGGTTATCGCAAGACGATCCTCGCCTACGATAAGTCGACGGACGTCTGGAGCGAAGCCGGCGAAGGCTCGGCCGCGGTGCTTTCGGCGGGGTGCGCCAAGTGGAGCAACGGCTTCGCGGTGGTGAACGGCGAGTCGCGCCCGTTCGTCCGCACGGCCGAGGGCTGGCTGCTACGCGCGGAATAAACGCGGACGGAAGAGGGAGAAACGACTGCTTCAGGCGATGAAGTCAGCCTGATCGGGCGACCCATTGGCGTCGTAATAATCGCGGATGGCCGCGGCCAGGTAAGCCTTCTTCTTCTCGTCCAGAAAAGCGCCGAAATCGACCTCGCGCCCCTGCGACGAGACCACGATCGCGTCGACCGGCTGCTTGTTGGATTTTGCTCCACGATGAGCCAGGCGGACCTCGACCTGCTCGCCGGTCGTCAGGTCCCAGGTCCAGCCGATGAAGGGCAGGAGCCGCCAACGTACCTGGATCTTATCAGGCCCCAAGATGACCTTGTAACGGGCGAGCGTGAACGCGAAACCGACCAGGAAGAACGGCACGTAGAAAAGTCCGAGGAGCAAGAAATGCCAGGCCGACGGATCCGCCACCAGTGCGCCGTTGACCCTCACCTTTCCGGCGGAGAACCCCTTGAACATGAAGAAGCAATGGACCACGGTGAAGGCGAGCCAGACCCAACCGAACCAGCTGCCTGATCTCACCGTATGGGCGACGCCTTGCAGGCCGGCTTCCGTACGCACCCCGGGACACCCCTTGGCCAGTTCAACAGGGTCCCAGGCCTCGACCAGACGCCCGTCGCGCTCCGCGGCCATGCGACCCTCCGCCGCCGCCTTTTTCTGGGCGAACCAAGCACGGAGCGAGTCGAACGAAGCCATGGCGATGGATTAAGCAGGAGCGCGGAGGACTCAAAACAAAAGGGCCGCCCATCGAGCGGCCCTTGGTCTCGAACCGGAGCGGCTTACTTGCTCCAGCTGTGGATGGCGCCGGCGTAGATCGCCTTGTCGCCGAGCTCTTCCTCGATGCGGAGGAGCTGGTTGTACTTGGCGACGCGGTCGGAGCGGCAGAGCGAACCCGTCTTGATCTTGCCGGCGTTGAGGCCGACGGCGATGTCGGCGATCGTCGCGTCTTCGGTCTCGCCCGAGCGGTGCGAGATGATGGCGGAGTAGCCGGCGCGCTGAGCCATGGCCACGGCGTCGAAAGTCTCGGTGAGCGAACCGATCTGGTTCACCTTCACGAGGATCGAGTTGGCGGTCTTGGTCTTGATGCCGCGGGAGAGGAACTCGGTGTTGGTGACGAAGAGGTCGTCGCCGACGAGCTGGGTGTCGCCGCCCATGGCGTCGGT
>JBDLWC010000047.1:0-2703 GCA_039804485.1 Verrucomicrobiota bacterium | reverse complement strand
CTACTTCAAGCGCGAGGCCATCGACTTCGCCTGGGAGCTCATCACCGAAGTCTGGAAGTTCCCGAAGCACCGCCTCTACGCCACGGTCTACAAGCCGGACAAGTCCAAGGGCGACCCCTCCGAGTTCGACCAGGAAGCCTGGGACGTCTGGGCCGAGAAATTCCGCGCGGCCGGACTCGACCCGGCGGTCCACATCGTCAACGGCAACAAGAAGGACAACTTCTGGATGATGGGCGAGACCGGCCCCTGCGGTCCTTGCACCGAACTCCACGTCGACCTGACCCCCGAAGGCGACACGAAGGGCGCGCTCGTCAACGGCAGCGACGCCCGCTGCATGGAGATCTGGAACCTGGTCTTCATCCAGTTCAACGCCAACCCCGACGGCACCTTCAGCCCCCTCCCGGCCCGCCACGTCGACACGGGCATGGGCTTCGAACGCGTCAGCGGGATCATGCAGTGCACGAAGAACTTCAAGGACTTCTCCGGCGTGATCTCCAACTACGAGAGCGACGTCTTCACGCCGCTCTTCCGCCGCCTCGAAGAGCTCTCCGGCAAGAAATACGGCTCCACCCTGCCCGCGGCCGGCTCGATCGGCGACACGCAGCAGGAGAAGGACGACGTGGCCTTCCGCGTCATCGCCGACCACATCCGCACGCTCTCGTTCGCCATCGCCGACGGCATCCAGCCCGGCAACTCCGACCGTAACTACGTCCTCCGCCGCATCCTGCGCCGCGCGGTCCGCTACGGCCGCACGCTCGGCCTGAAGAACGGCTTCTTCCACCAGCTCGTCGGCGTGCTCGCCGACACGATGGGCGACGTCTTCCCGGAGATCCGCGCCCGCCGCGCCGTCGTGGCCGACGTGATCCGCATCGAGGAAGAGTCCTTCAACCGCACCCTCGACAAGGGCATCGCCCTCTTCGAAGACGAAGCCGGCAGGCTCAAGGCCGGCGGCGTCATCTCGGGCGCCATCGCCTTCCGCCTCTATGACGAGCAGGGCTTCCCGCTCGACCTCACCCAGCTCATGGCCCGCGAACGCGGCCTGACGGTCGACGGCGCCGGCTTCGAGAAGCTGATGGAAGAGCAGCGCAACCGCGCCCGCGCCGCGCAGAAGAAGGAGGTCATCACCCTTTCCGACATCGGCTCCGACCACCCGACGGCCTTCGTCGGCTACGACGCCCTCGCCACGCAGGCCAAGGTGGCCCAGGTCGCCAAGATCAAGGACCGCTCCGCCGTCATCCTCGACAAGTCCCCCTGCTACGCCGAGATGGGCGGCCAGGTCGGCGACTCCGCGATCATCACCCTCGGCGGCCGCCAGTGGCAGGTCACCGACACCCAGAAGTCCGGCCAGACCTGGCTGCACTTCCTCGACGGCGAAGACGCCCCGGAAGCCGGCGCGACGATCGAGATCGCGGTCGACCAGGCCCGCCGCGACGCCATCCAGCGCCACCACACGGTGACGCACATCCTGCACTGGGCGCTCCATGAGGTCGTCTCCAAGGAAGCCTCGCAGAAGGGCTCCGCGGTCGATCCGACGAAGCTGACCTTCGACTTCAACGGCGCGGCGCTCACGCCGGGCCAGCTGGCCGACATCGAGAAGCTCGTCAACGAGCGCATCCTCGCCAACGACGCCGTGACCTGGAGCGAAGTCGCCTACGCGTCCGTCAAGGGCCGCCCGGACATCATGCAGTTCTTCGGCGACAAATACGGCGACTCCGTCCGCGTCGTGCAGGTCGGCGGCAAGGCCGCTTCCCTTGACGGCTGGTCGATGGAACTCTGCGCCGGCACGCACGTCCGCCACACGGGCGAGATCGGCCTCTTCCGCATCACGGGCGAGAACGCCATCGCCGCCGGCGTCCGCCGCATCGAGGCCGTCGCCGGCCTCGCCGGCTACGAGCGCGCCCGCGCCGACGCCGAGCTGCTGAAGTCGCTCGCCTCCGCGACCAACACGCCCGTGGCCGACCTCCTCAAGCGCCTCGAGCAGATCATGGAGCAGTCCGCCGCCCTCGAGAAGAAACTCAAGGCCTACCGCGACAAGGAATCCTCGCAGCTCGCCGACGCCCTCGCCGCCAAGGCGAGCGACCGCGCGGGCCTGAAGTATGTCGTCTCCCAGGTCAGCGCTGAGACGCCCAACGACCTCCGCGACCTCGGCGCCAAGGTCGCCGGCAAAGTCGGCCCGTCCGCCGTCGTCGTCCTCGCCGCCGTCTTCGGCGACAAGGTCTCCCTCGTGGCCAACTGCGGTGCTGACGCCGTCAAGGCGGGCAAGGCCGCCGGCAAGATCGTCACCGACGCCTGCGGCAAGCTGGGCGGCAAGGGCGGCGGCAAGCCCGACGCCGCGATGGGCGGCGGCACCGACGTCTCCAAGGTCGCCGAGGCTTTGGCGAGTGTTGCTTAAGAGAGATTAGGGCTACGGCTGGGGCTAGAGCTAGGGCCAGGTAATACTGGCCCGGGGGAGGGGTAGGTATTGGCGGTTAGCGGTTGGGCACACAGGCGATCAAAGGGAGACCGGAAACCGGATGATTGGCTGGGGACCTATTTTCAGGTCTCGGGTCTCGGCCCTCAGGAGCCAGGTGCGGGTAATCAGGTTCGGGTTCAGGAAATCTGCCCTCCGTCATCTGCCCTCTGTCATCAATTCAGCCCCCTGTCATCGACTCAGCCATCCATTCATTCCGGGTGGCCGGTGGCAGCCCCAGGTGGCAGGTGGCG
>JBDLWC010000046.1:0-2790 GCA_039804485.1 Verrucomicrobiota bacterium | reverse complement strand
CGAGGTCGGAGGAAAGCTCCGGCGGAATACGCTCGAGCGAACCCTTCACGGCTTCGATGATCTGGTTGATGTTGTCAGCCATGGCCTCGCGGACCTCCTGGGAGGTGAGGTGGAGCTGACGGGGCAGGCCGGTGACGTTGTCACGTCCTTTGACTTCGAAGGTGAGCTCCTGTTCAAGGGCGTAGGCCGAGCCGATCTTGATCTTGATCTCTTCCGCGGTGCGTTCGCCGATGATCAGGTTGTAGGAGTTGCGGATGTACTTGATGATCGACATGTCGAACTCGTCGCCGCCGACGCGGATGGAGCGGGCGTGGACGATGCCGCCGAGGGAGAGCACGGCTACTTCGGTGGTGCCGCCGCCGATGTCGACGATCATCGAGCCGGTCGGTTCTTCGACCGGCAGGCCTACTCCGATGGCGGAGGCGACGGGCTCGGGAATCGTGATCACGTCGTCGGCCCCGGCGCGGTAGGCGGAGTCCATGACGGCGCGACGTTCCACGGCGGTGATGCCGTAAGGCACGGCCACGACGACGGTGAGATTGGTGAAGAGCGACTTCCGGGCGACCTTTCCGATGAAGTAGCGGAGCATGTGCTCGCTGATCTCGAAATCGGCGATGACGCCGTCCTTCATGGGACGCAGGGCCTGGATGTCGCCGGGGGTGCGGCCGAGCATCATGCGGGCCTCGTTGCCGACCGCGATGGGCTTGCGCGTGCTGGTGCGGATCGCCACGACGCTGGGCTCGCGCAGGACGACCCCGCGGTCCTTCAGGAACACGAGGGTGTTGGCGGTACCGAGGTCGATGCCGATGGCTTGGTTGAATAGCCCGGGGAAGCGCTTGAACATCAGGGTCGTGTGGTTTCCCTTATCAACAGTTTATTCACAGCTGAGTCAAAAGGAAACTTCGGGCCGTCGGCCGGGCCGAAGCATCATAAGATTCATCCAGACAGAGAGATAGGCCCGCGGGCGCGATAAGGCCTTCCATGGTCGCTTACGGAAGCTTTCAGCATCGTCCGGCAGCGTCCAGCGCCCTCAGCGCCAGGCAGGCGAGGATCGTCCCGCCCAGCGCGAGACGATACCAGGCGAAAGCGCCGAGACCCCGGCGGGAGACGTAACCGACGAGCCACTTCACGGACACGAAGGCGGTCGCCGCGGCGACGAGCAGGCCGAGGCCGGCCGGCCCGGCCGGGTAGACCTGCGTGAGCGCCGGTCCTAGCGACCACATCTTATAGACCGAGGCGGCGGAAAGCGTGAGCAGGCCGACCAGGAAGGAGAATTCGGTGGCGGCGGCGTGCGAGAGTCCGGCGAGGCGTCCCCCGAGGATCGTGGCCAGCGAGCGGCTGGTGCCCGGAATCAGCGCGCAGCATTGGCAGAGCCCCACCGTCAGCGCCGACCGCCAGCCGATCTCAGCGACTTCGTCGTTCGCCGCCGGAGCTTTCTTCGGCAGCAGATGTTCGGCGATCAAGATGACGAGCCCGCCGACCACGAGGGCTGCGGCGACGACCTCCACCGAAAAGAGATAGGTCGTGATGGCGTCCTTGAAGAGGTAGCCGAGCAGGGCGGCTGGCAGGAAGGCGACCAGGATCGAGGATGAGAGGGCGATGGCTTGGCGCTCTCCGCGGCAGAGCCCGACCAGCAGGCGGCGAAGCCTTTCGAAAAACGCCACGACGACGGCGAGGATGGCGCCAAGCTGGATGATGACGATATAGTCGTCGGCGATCCGCTCCAAGGTGACCGCCCGGCCTTTGCGATCGGCGACCTGGGCCACGGTGATGTTCGGATCGTCCGCGACTCCCAGCAGTCCGTTGCTGATGATCATATGGCCGGTCGAGCTGACGGGCAGGTATTCCGTCACGCCTTCGACGACGCCGGTCACGAACGCTCGGCCGTAGGTGAATTCGGCGCGGACCTCTTCCGCTGACCGCGTCTCAACGGCCGCTAAAGCGGGCAGGGCGGCGAGCAGGCCGCAAGCGATGACGAAGCGAAGAAGCATGGCCGAGGTGTAGGCCGGCCCTGCGGGTGGGGCAAGAAAAGGCGTAAAAGCCCTTGTCGCTTGCCCTTGGGAGCGGTTCTCCCTTTATGCAGACATCCACACCATGTCGGCCTCCAGCCTCATCCCGACCACCGAACCTCGCTTCCGCGTCCCGGACGCCCGCGGCCGTTTCGGCCAGTTCGGCGGGATGTACGTCCCTGAGACGCTGATGACCCCGTTGCTCGACCTCACGAAGGCCTATGATGAGGCCCGCCGCGATCCGGTCTTCCAGCAGCAGTATGCGGACATGCTCCGCGATTATGCCGGCCGCCCGACCGGTCTCTACCATGCCGAGTCGCTGACCAAGCATGTCGGCGGCGCCCGCATCTACCTCAAGCGCGAGGACATGCTCCATACCGGGGCCCACAAGATCAACAACGTCATCGGCCAGGCCTTGCTCGCCGTCCGCATGGGCAAGAAGCGCATCATCGCCGAGACCGGCGCCGGCCAGCACGGCACCGCCACCGCCGCCGTCTGCGCGCGGTTCGGCCTGAAGTGCGTCATCTACATGGGCGCCACCGACATGGAGCGCCAGGCGCTGAACGTCTACCGGATGCGGCTCATGGGCGCGGAGGTCCGCGGGGTCGAGGCCGGCCAACGCACGCTGAAGGAAGCGGTCAACGAGGCCATGCGCGACTGGGTGACCAATGTCCGCGAGACGCATTACATCCTGGGCACCGCCTACGGCTCGCATCCCTATCCGATGATGGTCCGTGATTTCCATCGGATCATCTCCATCGAATCCAAGCAGCAGATCCTG
>JBDLWC010000045.1:0-7446 GCA_039804485.1 Verrucomicrobiota bacterium | reverse complement strand
CTTCCCCCGGGGCATCCCCGAGAAGGCCGATCTTCGCCTGAGTTTCTCCGGACTGAAGACCGCGCTCCGCTATCAGCTCGAGAAGATGTCCGACGCCGAAGTCGCGGCCGCCCTGCCCGACCTCTGCGCAGGCTATCAGCACGCGATCATCGAGCAGCTGGCGGCCAAGACCGCGTCCGTGCTCGACCTGGGCGGCTTCCGCTCGGCGGGCCTTTCCGGAGGCGTCGCGAACAACCGCACCCTGCGGGCGCGACTGACCGACGTCGCGCATCAGCGCGGCCTGCCGATGCTGGTGGCCGAACCCGGACACTGCGGCGACAACGCGGGGATGATCGCCTTCGCCGCATGGGCCGACACCGGCCTGCCGGCCGACGAAGCCGTGAAGCCGACGGCGAGCCTGACCGTCGACCTGACCTAGGCCGCCTGTTTGACGAGTTCGGTGAAGCCGCGGAAACGCGGGTGACCGGCGTCGCCAAGGAGGGCGTAGAACACCGTCTCGGCCGGCAGCACATGCGCGCCGGCGGCCAGCAGGGCGTCGAGGCAGGCGCGACCATCGTCATCACGCCGACCAGTCACGGCGTCGGACAGGATCGTCACGCCCAGGCCCTCGCGGAGGGCATCCATGGCGGTCTGAAAGACGCAGACCGGTATTTCCAGTCCGCAGATCAGCAACTGCGTCGCGCCGGCCTTGTCCAAGGCATCCTTGAAGCCCGGGGCGCCGAAGGCGGAGAAGGCCGTCTTCCCGAAGACGGCCCGCGTCTCGCCGGCGGCTGAGAGCAGTCCGGGATGCGTCGGCCCGAGCTTGCCGGGGACTTGCTCGGTGAAGATCACCGGCAAGCCGAGGAGCTGAGCTGCCGCGACCGCCAGCTGGCATCGGCGCAAGCAGGCGTCGCCCTGAGGCATGGCCTTGAGGAAGGTCGGCTGGACGTCGATGACCAGCAGGAGGGCGCCTTCGGCAGGGTCGGCAGTCATGGGCGAAGCCTGGCTCCGCCCTGCCAATAAGTCAGTCGCAAACCAAAGGGAATGGGGTTGCCCGCCCCGCCACACGCGGCTTCTCTCATCAGCCATGGACTGGCAGGTCAAACCTATCGCTCGCGTCTGCGCCGCTACCGGCAAGGAACTCCACGTCGGCGACTCCGTCACGTGCGTCGTCTACAAGCCCCTCGGAGGCAATATCGAGCGCTGCGACGTGCTCAAGGAGCATGCGCCGGCGTTCAAGCCCGAAGGCATCCTCCTCGGTCGCTGGACCCGCGAGGTCAAGGAACGCGGCGAGGAAGACCAGGCGCACCGCGCCCAGCTGCTGGCCTCGCGCGAAGAATTCTTCCTCTCGCTTTACGAAGACGAGTCGGACCCCTCCGGAGACAAGGGCGTCCTGAAGCATATCCTCGCGATGCTCCTGGAGCGCAAGCGGATCATCAAACCGGTCGGCGAAGCCGCCGAAGGCATGCTCACCTTCGTCCACGCCGCCTCCAAGCAGACCTACCTGGTCCCGGCGCTCGATCTGCAACCCGCCCACCTCCTCCGGGTCGGCGCGTCGCTGGACCTGCTGGTCGGCTGAAATTTCCATGCCCTTGCTCCGCCTCTTCGCCCTCTTCGGCGCCCTGCTCCTCGCCGGCTGCGCTTCCAACGACATCCCTGAGGAGATCGCCTCGGTCTTCGTCGAAGCGCCGCCCTACGCCGGCGGCGCCATGAAGCTCCAGGTCCGGCTCCCGGTGAGCGGACTGACCATGGCGGTGATGAACCGCGCCCTGGTCCCCGCCGAGGAAATCCTGGGCACCCAGCCGATCACCAGCGGCGAGCCGGACCTCCGGCAGGACTTCCTGCTGGTGCAGCTCGACCGCAAGGCCGCCATGGACGTGATGAACTACACCAAGGACGCCGAAGGCCGGCGCTTCGTGCTGGTGATCAACGACACCGCCGTGGGCATCATGCCCATCGACGGCCAGATCGCCGACGGCAACCTCATCTTCCACGTGGAGAAGAAGGGCCTCTCCAACACCGAAGCGGTGATGGACATCAGCCGCAGGATGAACGTCTCGGCCCTCAAGCTGCGCAAACTGAAGGAAGCCGAAAGCAAGTGAGCCTGCGGAGCCGAGCGCGCCTTCTCCTGCTCGGCGCGTCGCTCGCGGCGCATCAGGCGGCCGCCACGGAAATCGCCTGGCCGACTTCCCTGGACGTGCGTTCGGTCCGCTCCGCGGAAGAATACCTTCAGCCGACCGTCTCGGGCCGGCTGGAATCAGCCCTGTTCGGCATGGTGCGCGAAGACGGGCATCGCTTCCACGAGGGCCTCGATATCCGCCCCGCCGCGCGGGACGCGGACGGCGAGCCGCTCGATCTCGTGCGGGCGGCGATGGACGGACAGGTGGCCTACGCCAACCCCCACGTCAACGGACCCTACGGTCGTTACATCGTGCTCGTCCACCCGGGAGCGGAACTGCCCGTCTACACGCTTTACGCCCACCTCGCCGCGCTGACGCCGTCCGTCCGTCTCGGCGCCTTCGTCCGCCGGGGCGAGACGCTCGGACGCCTCGGCCGCTCCTCGGCCGGCGCGACGCCGATCACCCCCGACCGGGCGCATCTGCACTTCGAAGTCGGGCTGCTGCTTTCCACCGGCTTCCATCGCTGGTATGCGGCCCAGCCCGATCAACGGAAAAGCCCCAACCAGCATGGGCTATTCAACGGCCAGAACCTCATCGGGATGGACCCGCTCCCGCTGGTGAGCCAGAGCAGCGTCGACGTGCTCGCCCTGCTGCGCCGGCAACCCGCCGTCCTGACGGTGACGATGCGTACCCGGCGGACTCCCGATTTCATCCAGCGCTACCCGATGCTCGCGCGGGGCGACGCGGGCCGCGCCGCCGGCTGGCACGTGGAGTTCTCCTGGCAAGGGATGCCGCTCCGCTGGACCGCCCTCGAAGCCGACCATCCGCAGCTCCCCGCCGGGAAATGGAAACTGCTGGCGGTCGACCCCGCCCATCGCGCGACCCTGATCCGTCGCCAGATGCTCGCCGAGGACGGACGATCCGCCGGCGACCTGCTCAAGCAGAACGTCGAGATCCTCCTCTCGACGGCTTACTGAATCACCGGCGAGCCCGGCGTGCCGGGGTCAGTTCAAGCCGAGGTCCTCCGGCGAGTCCGCCTCGAGCCGGAGTTCCGGACGATGCTCCGCCAGCAGGTTCTTCCAAAGCTCCGCTCCTTCCAGCTCGGCGCAGACCGGACCGAACGGGCACACGACCCACGCGTTCATCCGTAGTTCGTTCTCCAGCTGTCCGGGCGACCAGCCGGCGTAACCGACGTAGGCCCGGAGGCCGAAAACGCTTTCGGCGGCGAGCTTGACGGCCTCCGCCTGATCGAGGCCGAAGCGGACTTCGGCTTCGCCGCCCGACGGGAAATGCCAGCCGCCGAAGGCCAGCCGATCGGTGGCCACGGGACCGCCCTCGAAGAGCGGCACATCGGCCAAAGGACGGAGGGCCAGGGCCGCGTCGAGCTGGCCCAGCACGCGGCCATACGGACGGTTGATGATGACGCCGAGCGCGCCTTCCTCGGCGGAATGGGTGTGGAGCAGGACGACGGTCTCGCGGAAATGGTCGTCGCGCAGCTGCGGATGCGACACCAGCAGCCGGCCCGCCAGACTGCGCGGCGGGCGGGCCATCAGCGCCCGAGCCGCGTGACTTTCACGCCGGCCTGACCGAACATCTCCGCGACCAGAGGGTCGTTCTTGTAATCGTGGCGATAGCGGACCTCGTCGATGCCGGCGGCGGCGAGGATCTTCGCGCAGTTGACGCACGGGAAGTGGGTGACGTAGCAGATCGTGCCCTGCAACGAGACGCCGCGCTTGGCGGCGTCGGCCACGGCGTTCTGCTCGGCGTGCACGGTGGCGAGCTCGTGCCCGTCGCGGACATGCGAATCGTGCGGGGCGCCTGGGAGGAAACCGTTGTAACCGGCGGCGACCAGCCGGTTCGGATGCTTGCCGGTCGAGACGATGATGCAACCGACATGCAGGCGCTCGCAGCTGGAGCGCGAACTGACCAGCACGGCGGTGGCCATGAAATACTCGTCCCACGTCGGACGGGAACCCCCGTTGACGAGGGCTTCGAGCTGTTCGGCGAGGGACGGAGGCTGACTCATCGCATCCACAGGCTGTGAGCCGGCACCCATCCGAGGCAAGTGGCAGTTACGCACAGGACCGTCGCCAGGAGCATAAGTCCGGCCGCCCGACCGAGGAAAGGCAGGAAATCGGCCGGCTGGGCGGCCCGGCGGAAGGCGAGATGCTGCCAGAAGGCGACCGGCAGCAGGACCATCGGAGCCCAGCCGAAGACGTGCCCCAGGCAGGCCAGGCCGAGGATCGAGTTGAAGCCGTGCAGATGGCGCGCGAACCCGCGTCCGAACCGCACGACCGTCGTCCGCTTGCCGACGGCGAGGTCGGTCTCGCGATCGCGGGCGTTGTTGGCGACGAGGATGTTGTCGGCGAGCAGGCCGAGCCCGAGGCCGGCGAGCAAAGCGGGCGCCCAAGGCATCGCCAGCGCGCCGCAGCCGCAGTCCCCTGGCCCCCCTTGGTACAAGGCGCAGACCGCCCACGCGGTCAGGACGGTCGCCTGGACGCCGAAGCAGCCGACGACGAAGACGTCGCCGAGCCCGCGGTACGCCAGCGGGAACGGACCCAGCGTATACGCGAGCGCGCACGCGATCGCGAGAAGGCCCGCGAGCAGCAACCACGGGGAGAGCATCGCGACCGGAGCGCCGAGGACGAGCGCGAGCACGCACGCCGCCCAGATGCCGCGACGCATGGCCGCCGGCGAGATGTCGCCGGCGGAGACCGCCCGACGCGGGCCGACGCGCGCGGCGGTGTCCGCGCCGCGCGAGGCATCGCCGAGGTCGTTGGCGAAATTACAGGCGACCTGGACGCAGAGCGCGAAGCCGAGGCAGCTCAGCAGGATGAAAATAAAACCCGGTTCCACCCAGAGACCGGGCCCGCCCGCATAAGCCACGACGACCGCGCCGCCGAGCGCGACGGGCGCCACCGCCGCGACCAAGGTCTTGGGGCGGCAAGCGGCCAGCCATGCGCGGAAAGTCGTCATGCTGGCATCAAGGTGTCAGAGCAGGAACGGACGAAAACAAAAAAGCCCCGCGGCGCGGGGCTTTTCGAGGGAAGGTCTCCCGGATTACGACTGGGGGAGGCCGGTGACCACGACGCCGTTGGGGACGCCTTGGCTGCGGGTCCAGTCAGGAGAAGGGGCGCCGGTCGAACGGTCGGTGAAATAGAAGTTACCGTCGGCCTTGGTGTTAGGAGCCCAGGTGACGTGGCCATCGCCGTAGACGATCTGGCCGCCTTCGGTGCCCCATACCGAACCGGTGACGCTGCCGGTGGCGCCAGCCCAAGTGCCATCCGCCGCGAGACCGCGGGTCCAGGCAAGAGGAGCGGCGACCGAGCCGACGAGGCCGGTGGAAGTCGGGGCGTAGACGGTCCAAGAGCTGCCGGTAGCCTGGGTGAGGGCCGTGGTGAAGGCCGGAGCGACGGTGGTGGTGGTACCCTGAGTCTGGATGACGTTCTTAGGCATCAAGGCGATGATGTTGTTGTCCAAGAGGGCGTCGCCGTCGACGAACCAGAGCTCGCCGGAGTCAAGGGAGGCGCCGATCGCGAGATTGGCGGCGTATTCGGAAACCTTGGTGGCGACCTTGCCGCCCGAGGTCCAGGTACCTGTCAGCACCATGGTGCGACCACCCTGGGCCCAGTTGAGGTAACCCTGGCCGATCGAACGGAGCTTGTTGAGGGCGCTGTTCTTCTTGGCCGAGCGCATCACGCCTTGGACGCCGGGGAAGAGCACGGCGGCGAGGATTCCGATGATCGCGATGACCGTCAGCAGTTCGATGAGCGTGAAGCCTTTACGATGGCTGGAAGCAGATTTCATGGGTGTTTAGGGGTAAGTGACAGTTTTAAGCAGTCAGGATACTGATGGGAAGGAAAAAGAGGGCGTTCCTCAGTAAGGCAGGGGGAAACGCGACGTCAGGGAAGCCACGATGGCTTGGGATTCCGCGGTTTTCTGGGGATTTTGAGGGTCGGACAGGACGATGGCGATGGCTTGGGCGATTTCGCGCATTTCGGGCTCTTTCATGCCGCGGGAGGTCACGGAAGGCGTGCCGACACGGATACCGCTGGCCTGGAAGGGGCTGCGGGTCTCGTCCGGGACGGTGTTCTTGTTCGTGGTGATGTGGGCGGCATCGAGCGCGAGCTGGGCATCCTTGCCGGAGACGTTGGGGTGGCTCTTGCGGAGGTCCAGGAGGCTGAGGTGGTTGTCCGTGCCGCCGCTGATCAGGCCGAAGCCCAGCTTCACCAGCTCGTCGGCGAGCGCGCGCGAATTGGCGACGACCTGCCGGGCGTACTCCTTGAACTCAGGCGTGGCGCACTGGGCGAAGCAGACGGCCTTGGCGGCGATGACGTGCTCGAGCGGGCCGCCTTGGGCGCCCGGGAAGACGGAGGAGTCGATGGCCTTGGCGTGCTCGGCCTTGCAGAGGATCAGGCCGCCGCGCGGACCACGCAGGGTCTTGTGCGTGGTGGTGGTGACGAAATCCGCGTAAGGGACCGGCGAGGGATGCACGCCCGCGGCGACGAGGCCGGCGATGTGGGCGATGTCGGCGAGCAGCAGCGCGCCGTTCTCCTTGGCGATCTTGCCGAAGCGGGCGAAGTCGATCTCGCGGGCGTAGGCGGAGGCGCCGACGGTGATCATCTTGGGCTTCTCGCGCTTGGCCATCTCCTCGACTTCGTCGTAGTTGATGCGGCCGTCGGCGCCCACGCCGTAGTGGACGACGGTGTAGAGCTTGCCGGAGAAGTTGGCGGAGTTGCCGTGCGTGAGGTGCCCGCCGTGCGACAGGTTCATCGTCAGGATCTTGTCGCCGGGCTTGATCGAGGCGAAGTAGACGGCGGCGTTGGCCTGGCTGCCGGAGTGCGGCTGGACGTTGGCGTGGTCGGCGCCGAAGAGGGCCTTGGCGCGGTCGATGGCGAGCTGCTCGATGACGTCGACGTTCTCGCAGCCGCCGTACCAGCGCTTGCCGGGGTAACCTTCGGCGTACTTGTTCGTCAGGATGCTGCCCTGGGCCTCCATGATGGCCGGAAGGGTGAAGTTCTCCGAGGCGATCAGTTCGATGTGCGTCTGCTGGCGCTTGAGCTCGGCTTTGATCAGGCGGTCGATCTCGGGATCGAGCTGGGCGAGAGGGATGCGGCGGATGGCGGTCATGTTGGGATTATGAAAGGGCAAATCGTGAGAGGAAACGTGGCAACGGCAAATCGGCCGGGTTATCCACAGGTCTCCATCTTGTCCACGCGGCGGGTATGGCGGCCGGCTTCGAATTCGGCGGCCAGGAAGGCCTCGACGCACGCCAAAGCGGTCGGGAGATCGACGTATTTGGCCCCGAAACAAAGGACGTTGGCGTCGTTATGACGGCGGCACAGGC
>JBDLWC010000044.1:0-2556 GCA_039804485.1 Verrucomicrobiota bacterium | reverse complement strand
GCCAGACGTCCTTGAGGAACACGGGCTTGCCGTCCTTGCCCGTGCCGAGGGGCTCGACGTCGAGGTCGATGTCGACGCGCCCGGCGAGCGCGAAGGCGACGACGAGGGGCGGGGACATCAGGAAGTTCGAGCGGACCGCGCCGTGGACGCGCGCTTCGAAATTGCGGTTGCCGGACAGCACGGAGGCCGTGACGAGGTCGCCTTGCTTGATGGCGCCTTCGATGTCGGCGTCGAGGGGGCCGGAGTTGCCGATGCAGGTCGTGCAGCCGTAGCCGACGAGGTTGAAGCCGAGCTGGTCCAGGTATCCGGAGAGCTGGATTTCATTGAGGTAGTCGGTGACCACGCGGGAGCCGGGAGCCAACGAGCACTTCACGTTCGGATTCACCTTGAGGCCCTTCTCGACGGCCTTCTTGGCCACGAGGCCGGCGGCCACCATGACGGAGGGGTTGGAGGTGTTGGTGCAGGAGGTGATCGCGGCGATCACGACGGAGCCGTGCTGGAGCGAGCGGCCGGTGGCGCCGACGGGCGCGGAGGCGGCGCGGTCGGCCGCGGCCTTGCCGAAGCCGTTCTTGTCCTTCGGGGCGGTGAAGAGCGTGTTGAAGGTCTCCTTGATCTTCGGGAGGTCGATGCGGTCCTGCGGACGCTTCGGGCCGGAGACGCAGGGGACGACCGTGCCGATGTCGAGGTCGATGGTCTGGGTGTAGTCGATGCTGCCGGCCTTCGGGATGCCGAAGAGGCCCTGGGCCTTGTAGTACTCCTTCACCAGCTCGATGTGCGACTCGTCGCGGCCGGTCTGGCGGAGGTAGTCGAGGGACTTGTCGTCGACCGGGAAGAAGCCCATCGTGGCGCCGTATTCCGGAGCCATGTTGGCGATCGTGGCGCGGTCGGCGAGCGAGAGGGCCTCGGTGCCTTCGCCGTAGAACTCGACGAACTTGCCGACGACCTTGGCCTTGCGGAGGATCTCGGTGAGGCGGAGGGTGAGGTCGGTGGCGGTGACGCCTTCGCGGAGGCGGCCGGTGAGGTTGACGCCGATGACCTCAGGCGTCTGGAAGTAGACCGGCTGGCCGAGCATGCCCGCTTCGGCTTCGATGCCGCCCACGCCCCAGCCCACGACGCCGATGCCGTTGATCATCGTGGTGTGGGAGTCGGTGCCGACGAGGGTGTCAGGGTAGAACACGCCGTCCTTCTGGAAGACGAGCTTGGCGAGGTGCTCGAGGTTGACCTGGTGGACGATGCCGATCGCCGGGGGGACGACGCCGAAGGTCTTGAACGCCTGCATGCCCCATTTGAGGAACTCGTAACGCTCGGTGTTGCGTCCGAATTCCTGACGCAGGTTCTCGAGGAAGGAGGAGGCGGACCCGGCGCGGTCGACCTGCACGGAGTGGTCGACGACGAGGTCGACGGGCACGAGCGGCTCGATGACGGCCGAATCCTTGCCGAGCTTGGCGACCGCTTCGCGCATGGCGGCGAGGTCGACGAGCAGCGGCACGCCGGTGAAGTCCTGCAGCACGATGCGCGCGACGACGAACGGGATCTCGGTGTCGACCGGCTTCGCGGCGTTCCACGCGGCGAGCGTCTTCACGTCCTGCTCCGTCACCGCGACGCCGTCGCAGTTACGCAGCACGGACTCGAGGACGAGGCGGATGGAGACGGGCAGGCGCGAGACCTTGCCGAGGCCGGCCTGTTCGAGCGCGGGCACGGAGAAGATCTGCCCGGACTTGCCGCCGGCGGAAAAAGGGCGGAGGGCTTTGAAGGGGTCTTTGAGGGCCATGGTGGTTTGTTGGAAAAAGGGGGCGTCCGGGTTCGGTCGGGCGGGTGAGGAAGCCAAAAGCAAAGAAGGCGGTCGGGGCAAGCCCGACCGCCTTCAATATAAGTCGTCCTAAGGCTTAGGCTTCGACGGCCTTCTTGATCTTGGCGAAGTTGGGCATCGAGCTGGGGTCGCGCTTCACTTCGGAGTGGATCACGTTGCCGGCCTTGTCCGCCACGAAGACGGAGCGCTTGGCGACGTTGAGGAGGCCGGTCTTCTCGGGGATCACGCGGGTGTCCTTGACCTTGAAGGCCTTGACGGCGACGCGGTTGAAGTCGGAGACGAGGGTGAGGCTGATGCCGGCCTGCTTGGCCCAGGCTTCCTGGGCGAAAGGAGAGTCCACGGAGATGGCGATGACGTCGGCGCCGAGCTTCTTGTATTCATCGAGCAAGCCGGTGACTTTGCACAGTTCGTCGGTGCAGACGCCCGTGAAGGCCAGAGGGACGAAGAGAATGACGGTCTTGCCTTTGCCGACGTTGCGGCGGAGGTTGACGTCCACCAAGTCGGCGCCGACCTTCTGCTTGAGGCTGATTTCAGGGAGAGGCTGGCCAAGTTTGAGGGGCATGGTATGGGTGTATAGGGGTTCGAGGGGGAAATTGGCCAAAAAACGAGGGCTGGCAAGGATGGAGGCTTAAATTGCCCTGATTTGACCTATTTTCCCCAGGGGGACGCCCTGACTTAAGTTAAAAAGAGATAAAACGGGCTTATTCGCCCGTTGTCAGGCCGAGCCTGCGAAACCACTTACGCTG